>JAPPHP010000186.1:6981-10222 GCA_028821035.1 Gammaproteobacteria bacterium
CTGCTGCACCTCCCGTTCCGTTACCAGGACCGCACCCGCTTCGTGCCGCTCGCCGAGGCTTCGATCGGCGATGCGTGCCTGGTGCGCGGCGAGATCGTCAAGGCGGACCTAGCCTATGGCGGCCGCCGCAGCCTCACGGCGACCTTCACGGACGGCGGCGGCTTCCTCACGATGCGGCTCTTCCACTTCTCCCCGCATCAACGCGACCAGTTGCGGCCCGGTCTCTGGGTCCGCTGCTTCGGAGAGGTGCGCGGCGGCCCCGCCGGCAGGGAAATGGTGCACCCCGAGTACCGCACGTCCCCGACCGAACCCGAACCGCCCGAACCGACTCTGACACCGGTGTATCCGGTGACCAGCGGGCTGACGAGCCCCCGCATCCGCTCGTGGATCGGCCAGGCGCTCGACGCCGGCGCCGCACTCGGCGGCAGTGTGCTGCCGGACGAGTCGATTCCCGCGGTGGACGAGGCGCTGCGGTTCCTGCACCGCCCGCCGGCCGAGGCGGACCAGCAGGCCTTCGACGCGGCGCGTGACCGGGTGGCGAAGGACGAACTCCTCGCCCACATCCTCCTCATGCAGCAGCGCCAGGCCCTGCGCGCCCGCCACTCCGCCGGCGCGCTGCCCCGGGGCCGGGGCCTCGGGCGCGACCTGCTCCGCAACCTCGGCTTTGCGCTCACCGGCGCCCAGCGCCGCGTGGTGACGGAAGTGCTGACCGACCTCGAGCGCGAACAGCCGATGCTGCGCCTGCTGCAGGGCGACGTCGGCTCGGGGAAGACCGTCGTCGCCGCCTTCGCCGCCATCCGCGCGGCCGAGCAGGGGCGTCAGACCGCGGTGATGGCGCCCACCGAGATCCTCGCGGAGCAGCACCACGAGACCTTCTCGACCTGGCTTTCGCCGCTCGGCATCGACGTCGCCCTCATCACCGGGCGGATGACCGCGAAGGAACGCCAGGTCCGCCGAGATGCCCTTGCCGGCGGGGAGACGCTCGTCGCCGTCGGTACCCACGCGCTGATCCAGTCCACCGTCGAGTTCCACGACCTCGCCCTCGCCATCGTCGACGAGCAGCACCGCTTCGGCGTCCACCAGCGCATGGCGCTGCGCAACAAGGGCCGGCTGCCGCACCAGCTCGTCATGACCGCGACGCCCATACCCCGCACCCTGACCATGGCCCTCTACGCGGACATGGACGTGTCGGTCATCGATGAACTGCCGCCAGGGCGCAAACCGGTGGTCACCCGGGTGATGCCGAGTTCCCGGCGCAAGGACGCCATGGCGCGTATCGCATCCGCGTGCCGGCAGGGCCGGCAGGCCTATTGGGTGTGTACCCTCATCGAGGAGTCCGAGGCCCTCGACTCGCAGGCCGCGGAGAACGTCGCGGCGGAACTGAAGAAGGAGCTTCGCGGTCTCCGGGTCGGTCTCGTGCACGGGCGCCTGGCGGGCGCCGAACGGCAGACGCTCATGGCTAGCTTCAAGGACGGCGAAATCGACGTCCTGGTCGCGACCACCGTGATCGAGGTTGGTGTCGACGTGCCGAACGCCTCCCTCATGGTCATCGAGAATCCCGAGCGGCTCGGCCTCGCGCAACTGCACCAGCTCCGCGGCCGCATCGGGCGGGGCAGCGCGCAGAGCCACTGCATCCTGCTGTTCGAGCCGCCCCTGACCGAGGTCGCGCGCGCCCGGCTCGCGGTCATGCGGGAGACCGGCGACGGCTTCGTCATCGCGGAGAAGGACCTGGAACTGCGGGGTCCCGGCGATGTCCTCGGTACGCGCCAGACCGGGGAGCAGTCGTTCCGGGTGGCCGACCTCATGCGGGACGCGTCGCTGCTGCCCGGCGTCATCGCCCTCGGCGCGCGCCTTGACGACCGCACCAAGGCGACCGTCCTCGCGACCTGGGGGACGACCGTCGAGGCGGGGTACGTTGAGGTCTGACCGTCAGACGCGGTTCAGCGCGCCGCCGTCTATCGCGATGTTCTGGCCATGGATGGCGTCCGCCCGGGCACTCGCCAGGAACAGCACGAGGTCCGCGACCTCCCCGCGACGCACGATCCGGCGGATGGGGATGTCCGCCGCGACGTGCGGCTCCACTTCCTCCCAGGTGCTGCCCCAGCCTTCCCGAGCGCCGCGCCTGAGGTAGCCCGCCTCGACCTCCGGGGTCCGGATCAGGCCGGGAGACACCTGGTTGACGCGGATGCCGGTGCCGGCCACCTCCCGCGCGAGGCTGGCGGTCAGGGCGGACAGGGCGGCCTTGGCCGCGTAGTAGTGCGGGTTGCGCGCGCCCGGAGCGAACGCGCCGGTGGTGCCCAGATTGACGATGCGGCCCCAGCCGCGGTCGCGCATCCCGGGCAGGAAGCGGGCGACCATGCGCTGCGCCGAGAGGACGTTGGTCTCGTACATCGCCACCCACTCGGCCGCGGTGAGCGTGGACCAGCGCCCGCCCTCCGCCGCGCCGTAGTTGTTGACCAGGATGTCCACGCCGTCCCCGACCTGCGCGGCGACGGCGTCGGCGCCCGCGTCCTCGCGGATGTCGCCGGAGACCGGTTCGCCGCCCCCGATCTCGCGGACCGCCGCGTCCGCCTGCTCCGGCTCAAACCCGTGCACGAAGACGCGGGCACGCTCCTCGAGGAAAGCCCGCGCGATGACGAGTCCGGTACCGCGGTGGCTTCCGGTAACGAGTACCGTCCTGCCCTGGAGATCGAGATTCACCCCGTGTTCATCTCGACCACCGCCGCGCCGGCGGCCTCGCCGGCGACCGCATCGATGTCTCCCGTGTACGCCTCCGAGAAGCCGAGCGCGCCGCTCATGGTGTGCCCGATCATGTCGAGCACGTCCTGCGGGAGTTCGCGGGCGATCTCCCTGGGCACGGAAAGGGACTGGTTCTCCTCCTGGCGGAGCCATCCGACGGAGTAAGTCAGGATCACGCCGTAGCGCCAGTCGTCGGAGACGTTCGCTCCGCCCGCGTGCAGTGTCCCGCCGAGCCAGATGAGGACGGACCCGGCCTCCATCTCGGCGGAGACGATCTCGCCCGGCGTCGCCCGCCGCTCCTTGGGCCACCGATGGCTCCCGGGCACGAGCAGCGTCGCACCGTTCTCCGCCGTGAAGTCCGTCACGGACCACATCGTGGCCACGATGAGATTGGGGCGTGGGAGGGGGAAGAACTGGAAGGCGTCCTCCTCGCGATGCAGTACCTGCCTGCGCGCGCCTGGACCGATCTCGATGGCGGCGGTGACGTGGAGCTGGTACCGGT
>JAPPHP010000186.1:10322-19016 GCA_028821035.1 Gammaproteobacteria bacterium
CATGCCGCCCGCGAGCGCCACATTCGCGTCGCGCTCGGCGATCACCTCCTCGCGGGTGATGCCCCGCGCCTTCGAGAACCCCTCGATGGCCATCGGGGTGTTCATGAGCCCCGGCATGATGATGTTGCTGCGAATGCCGTGACGGGCGTTGCCGGTCGCGATGCCGTGGGAGAGCGCGTTCAGGGCCGCCTTGGACGTCTTGTAGGCGACCATGCCGGTGGACGCTTCCGCCGCCGCGGACGAGACGAAGAGCAGGCAGCCGGAGCCCTGCCGCCGCATGATCGGCAGGACGTGTTTCGCGCAGAAGAAGGCGCCCCGGGTGTTCGTGCCGTGGATCCGGTCCCAGTCGGCCGCGTCGAGGGAGGTTGGACCGGCGTCGTTCTGGCCGATGCCGACGTTGTAGTGCAGCACGTCGATCCCGCCGTAACGTTCCTCGCAGGTCTCGGAGACCGACCGGCAGGCCTCCTCGTCGAGAACGTCCGCCTGCATCGCCTCGGCCTCGCCGCCCTCGTCGCGAACGATCGCCGCCGTCGCCTCGGCCGCCGCGAGGTCGCGATCGACGAGCAGGACGCGGGCGCCGTGGCGCGCGAACAGGATCGATGCGGCACGCCCGTTGCCCATTGTCTCGCCGGGGGTCTGGCCCGCACCCACGATGATCGCGGTCTTGCCGTGCAGGCGCCGGTCCGGGCGCACCTCGGGCGCGGATGTCGATCTTCGGTCCATACCCCCGCGGGCGCCGCGCTACCGGTTCATCTCCACGATCCCGTCGTACGCCGGCGTCGCTTCGCCAAAGCCCCGGTCGGACAGCCCCAGCAGACCGTTCGTCGTGTGCCCGATCATGTCGAGCAACTCCCTCGGCAGTTCACGGGCCAACTGGTCCGGCACGGCCAGGGCCTGGTTCTCTTCCTGGCGCACCCAGCCGACGGAGTACGTCAGGATGACCCCGTAGCGCCAGTTGTCCGAGACGTTCGCTCCAGCCGCGTGGAGCGTACCGCCCAGCCACACCAGCACCGATCCGGCTTCCATTTCCGTGGCCGCGACTTCCTCCTCCTTCGGCCGACGCTCCTTCGGCCAGCGGTGGCTCCCCGGCGCCAGCAGCGTGCCGCCGTTGTCCGCCGTGAAGTCCGACACGGCCCACATCGTGGCCAGCACCAGGTTGGGCCGCGGCAGCGGGAACCAGGGCAGCGTGTCCTCCTCGCGGTGGAGGAGTTGCGCGCGGGCGCCGGGCCCGACTTCCAGGGCGCTGGTGAGGTGCAACTGGTAACGGTCGTCGCAGTTCGGCTGCAGGAAGTGGTCGCAGAGACGCCTCGGCATCGGGTGCATGATCCAGTCGCGCACGACCTCGGAACGCCGGACGAGCGAGATGATGCGGCGCGTGAAGCCGGGGAAGAACGTCTCCGGATCGTCGCCTTGCTCGACGCGCGTCCGTTCCATGTACGGCGCCAGCTCCGTCCGCAGGCGCTCCCGTTCCGCCGCCGCCGCGATCCCTGTGACCACCAGGCAGCCGGCGTCCTCGAGGGCGGCGATCCCCTCCGTCTCCAGGCGGCCGATGTCCGTCACCGGGATGGTTGCCCGTTCCATGGCTTGCGCTACGCCGCCGCCAGCCGCGCCCGGCCAAAGGGCAGGTCCTCGCCCTCGCCGTTCGCCACCAGCGCCGTGACCGAGAGGTCGCCCGTGACGTTGACCGCGGTCCGGCACATGTCGAGTACGCGGTCCACCGCGAGCACGATTGCGATCGCCTCCGCCGGCAGCCCCACCGCCGGCAGGATCAGCGCGATCGCGACCAGGCTCGCCGACGGGATGCCGGCGACGCCGATCGACGTCAGGAGCGCCAGGATCACGATCATCAACTGCTGCATGAAGTTGAGGTCCACGCCCAGCACCTGCGCGATGAAAATCACCACGACGCACTCGTAGAGCGCCGTGCCGTCCATGTTCACGGTCGCGCCGAGCGGCAGCACGAAGCTGGTCACGCGGCGGGACACCCCGGCGTCCTGGGCGCTCTTCATGCTGATGGGCAGCGTCGCGGACGACGACGCGGTGGAGAACGCCGTCAACTGCGCCGGCAGGATCTTCCCGTAGTACGCGTAGGGCCGCAGTCCGCCGAGGAGCCGCAGCAGCAGCGGCAGCCACCCGAAGAAGTGGATCGCGAGCGCCGCCAGCACCGTGAGGAAGAAGAGGAGCAGGGCGCCGATCACGCCGAACCCGGAGACGATGAACGTCTTGCCGACCAGTGCGAACACCCCGATCGGCGCGAACCGCATGACCCACATCGTGATCATGATCATCACGTCGTGGACGCCTTCCCAGAAGTTGCGCAGCGTGTCGCCGCCGGGCCCGGTCAGCTTCGACAGGAAGTAGCCGAACACGACGCCGACGAAGATCAGCGCGAGGAGTTGCGTCTCTACCGCGGCCTCCAGGATGTTCGACGGCACCGCCCGCGAGATCACGCCGATCAGGTCCGCGACGCCGCGGCCTTCCACGCTCGCCATGACCCCGGTCGCGTCGGGCAGGGCGTTGCGCATGGCCTGCGCGGACTCCGTCTCGCCCGGCGCCACCACGTTGACGAGGACGAGACCCGTGAAGATGGCGAAGAACCCCGTCATGACGTAGAAGCCGACGGTCTTGCCGCCGACCCGCCCGAATGCGCCGCCGCTCACCATGTTGCCGACGCCGACGATGATCGACGACAGGATGAGCGGCACCACCACCATCTTGAGCGCGTTGATGAAGAGGCCGCCGAAGAAGTCGAGGATCCCGACCAGCGACGCGCCGAAGATCGTCGTCTCCGGCGTCGACGGCCAGGCGACCAGCGCCGCCAGGACCAGTGCCGCAACGATCTGCCAGTGCAACGGCAGGCCGATGACGCGACTCCACATGCTGCTTTCACTCATCCGCTTCCCCCCTCGCTTCCCGGCGGACGAGCGCGGCGAAGACTCAGCCGATCTCGATCATCTCGAAATCTTCCTTGCCGACCCCGCACTCCGGACACACGAAGTCCTCCGGCACGTCCTCCCAGGCCGTCCCCGGGGCGATGCCGTCGTCCTCGTATCCCTCTGCTTCGTCGTAGATCCAACCACAGACGATGCACTGCCACTTCTTCACGATCTCGCGCTGGTCCTTCCCTTCGCTTTCGCGGCGCAAATCCGACACACTCGCGGCCCCGAAGGATAACCCGTCCGCGAGCGCCCATGCCCGGGAGACTGGCCGCCTACGTGCAACTGATGCGCCTCGACAGGCCCGTGGGCACGCTGCTCCTGCTGTGGCCGACGCTCGCCGCGCTCTGGATCGCCGCGCAAGGGACGCCGCCCTGGCCCATCGTGGCGGCGTTCGTGGCCGGGACGTTCCTCATGCGCGCCGCCGGATGCGTGGTCAACGACATGGCGGATCGGGACTTCGACCCGCACGTGACGCGCACCGCGAACCGGCCGCTCGCCACCGGCCGGGTGTCCCGCACCGAGGCGGGCGTGCTCTTCGTCGTACTCGCGCTGCTGGCCCTGGCGGTGGTGATGACGCTCAACACGCCGACACGCCTCCTCGCGGTGGCGGGCCTCCTGATCGCGGTCGCGTACCCCTTCATGAAGCGGTACACGCACCTGCCGCAGCTCGTCCTCGGCGTAGCGTTCAGTTGGGGCATCCCGATGGCGTTCGCCGCGGTAACCGGTCGCGTGCCGACGCCGGGCTGGATCCTGTTCCTGGCTAGCCTGCGGTGGATCGTGGCCTACGACACCGAGTACGCCATGGTCGACCGGCGTGACGACGTCCGGGCCGGAATCAAGTCCATCGCCATCCTGTTCGGACGCGCCGACCGCGCGATGATCGGCGCGCTGCAGGCGGCGACGCTCGCCCTGCTGGTCCTGCTCGGCGTGCATGCCGGGCTGGGCATCCCCTGGTTCGCCGCGCTCGCCACCGCCGGCGCCCTCTTCCTCTACCAGCAACACCTCATCCGGGAGCGCGAGGAGCCCCGGTGTTTCGCCGCCTTCCGCAACAACACCTGGGTCGGTTTCGCGCTCTTCGCCGGGGCGGTGGTCGAGTACGCCATGCCGGGGCGCGCCGCCGCATGATCGACCGGGTCGTCGAGTGGACCGGCCGCGCCGTCGCGTGGCTCACCTTCGCCATGGTCGTGGCGACCTGCGTCGTCGTCGTGCTGCGCTACGGCTTCGACACGAGCGCCATCATGCTGCAGGAGTCCGTCATCTACATGCACGGCATGGTGTTCATGCTGGGACTCGCGTACACGGCCCGGCACGACGGTCACGTGCGGGTGGACGTCCTGTACGGGCGGATGTCGGCCCGCGCCCGCGCGATCGTCAACCTCGTCGGGCATCTCGTCCTGACCGTGCCCCTGTGCCTCGTGATCTTCTATACGAGCCTCGACTACGTCGCGAGTTCCTGGGCGGTCCTCGAAGGCTCCCAGGAGGTCGGGGGCGTCCCGGCGGTGTTCGCGCTGAAGACGCTCATCCCGGTCGCCGCGGTGATGCTGGCCGCCCAGGCGGCGGTCCAGTCCGTGCGCGAGTTCCGCACGCTCGGTTCGTGATCGAGTTCCTGCCGCTCCTGATGTTCGCCGCGGTCTTCGCGGCGCTCCTGGCCGGTTACGCCGTCGCGGCCACCCTCGCGGGGGTCGCGCTCCTGTTCGCGTTCGGCGGCGCCGCGTTCGGCATCTTCGACTTGAAGGACCTCGGTTTCCTGCCCGGCCGGCTGTTCGGCATCGTGACCAACCAGACCCTGATCGCGGTACCGCTCTTCGTGGCGATGGGCGTGACGCTCGAGCGCACGCGCATCGCCGAGACGCTGCTCGAGAGCCTGTCCGTCCTGCTCGGGCGCGTGCGCGGCGGCCTCGGCATCGCCGTGACGGTGGTCGGCATGATGATGGCGGCGAGCACCGGCATCGTGGGCGCGACGGTGGTGACGCTCGGCCTCCTGGCGCTGCCCACGATGCTGCGCCACGGCTACGACCCGAAGCTCGCCACCGGCACGATCTGCGCGACGGGCACCCTCGGCCAGATCATCCCGCCCTCGATCGCGCTCGTGCTGCTCGGCGACGTGCTGTCGGGCGCCTACCAGCAGGCGCAACTCAGCCTCGGGGTGTTCTCGCCCAAGACGGTGTCCGTGGGGGATCTCTTCGCCGGCGCGCTGCTTCCGGGGCTGGTACTGGTAGGCCTGTACCTCTGTTACATCGCGGTCACGGCGATGGTGCGCCCGGAGCGGGCGCCGGCGAGGCGCGACCCGGAGCCCTCAGCCGGGGAGCCCGAGGGACTTGCCCCTCGCAACAAAGAGTCTACGGACGGCCGTCCCGCCGTTCCCCTGCGTCAACTGATGCGCGGCCTCGCCCCGCCGATCCTGCTCATAGCCGCGGTGCTCGGCTCGATACTCGCGGGCTACGCCACCCCGACGGAGGCCGCCGGCGTCGGCGCCATGGGGGCACTGCTGCTCGCCATGGCCTACCGCGCCCTGTCGTGGTCCGTCCTGCGCGAGATCGGCACGTCGACGGTGAAGACCACTTCCATGGTCTTCTTCATCCTGATCGGCGCCTCGGTCTTCTCCCTCGTCTTCCGCGGCTACGGCGGCGACGAACTGGTGGCCGAGATCTTCGCGGACATGCCGGGCGGCGTGCTGGGGGCGACCGTCATCGTCATGGTCGTGATCTTCCTGCTCGGCTTCCTGCTCGACTTCATCGAGATCACCTACGTCGTGGTCCCGATCGTCGGCCCCGTCCTGCTCGCCATGGGCCTCGACCCGGTCTGGCTCGGCGTGATGATCGCGGTGAACCTCCAGACGTCGTTCCTGACGCCGCCGTTCGGGTTCTCGCTCTTCTACCTGCGCGGCGTCGCGCCGCCGGAGGTCGCGACCCTCGATATCTACCAGGGCGCGGCGCCGTTCATCGTGCTGCAGCTCGCCCTGCTGGCGCTACTGGCATTGGCGCCGGGGCTCGCGACGTGGTTGCCGGGGGTGCTGTACTAGCCCATCCGGAGACCGCAGGAGGAGGGCCCACCCCGTCCCGTCGCTACTACCCCGCTCGTTCCCAGTCCGACCGTAGCCGGCGGGCGTATTCGTCGGCGTCTTCGTCCTGCCAAAGTTCCCGGCCCAGTCCCCGCAAGCCCAGGATAGGATCTTCCCCGGACCCCTCCGCCTCCGAGACGTCGCCGGCCGTGTTCGCATCGATCACGCCCCGACCGTGGACGGGAGGCCTGTCACGCCGCGTTGGGGGCTTGTCCTTGGCCATCAGCGGTCGACGCCGTCCCGCGTGTCCAGGTACGACTGCTCCGTGATCGCGTGGTACTCCTGCACGCTCCCCTGGAACGCCCGGTAGGAATCGAGGATCCGCTGTGACAGTTCGTCGGTCGCCGCCGTTTCGTCCAGCACCTCTTCCGAGAACTCCGCGAAGCGCGCGAGCACGTCGTCGGGCAGGCGGCGCACGTCAACGCCGTGTTCCTCCACGAGGGTCCTGAGCGCCGCGGCGTTGCGCGCGGTGAACTCGTCGAGCATGTCCTGGTTCACCGCGCGGCAGGCGGTCTCGAGCATCGCCCTGAGGTCCGCGGGTAGCGAATCCCAGGCTTCCCGGTTGACCAGCGCCTCGATCGCGGGGCCCGGTTCGTGCCAGCCCGGGTAGTAATAGTACTCCGCGATCTCCTGCAGCCCGAGGGCCAGGTCGTTGTACGGCCCGACCCACTCCGCCGCATCGATGACCCCGGTCTGGAGCGACGTGAAGATCTCCGAGCCCGGCATCGCCACGGGGACGCCCCCGGCCCGTTCGAGCACCTCGCCACCAATGCCGGGGATGCGCATCTTGAGGCCCTGCAGGTCCTCCAGGGAGGTGATCTCCTTGTTGAACCAGCCGGCCATCTGCACCCCGCTGTTGCCGGCCGCGAGCGGCACCACGCCGAACGGTTCGTAGAGTTCGCGCCAGAGTTCGAGGCCGCCGCCGTAGTGCAGCCAGCCGTTCATTTCCTGCGCGTTCAGGCCGAACGGCACCGTGGCGAAGATCGCCGCGATGGGTGCCTTGCCGCGCCAGTAGTAGGCGGCGCCGTGGCCCATCTCCGCGCTGCCCTCCGCGACGGCGTCGAAGACCTCGAAGGCGGGCACCAGTTCACCCGCCGCGTAGACCTTGATCTGGAAGCGCCCGGCGGACATCTCCCCGACGATGTCCGCCAGCCGCTCCGGCGCCGTGCCGAGCGCCGGGAGGTTCTTCGGCCAGGTCGTGACGAGCTTCCACTCGAAGGTGCGGGCGTCCGCGGTCGGGGCCGCTTCCGTTCCGGTCGCTTCCCCGGCCTCCGGCGCGCAGGCGCCCAACGTCCCCGCCAGCGCCGCAACCGCCAGAACACGCAGTACCTGTCTCATGTCCGTCGCCACTCTCAATCCAGCGTCTCCAGGTTCGCGAATTCCAGCATCAGCCATTTCGCCCCTACCTCCGCGAAGTTCACTTGCACCCGCGTCCGCGCGCCGTGGTCCTCGCTTCGCATCACGACCCCTTCGCCGAACTTGCCGTGGTGCACGCGTTGCCCGATGCGCAGCGCGCCGTCGTCCGCATCGACCGCACGCGATGCCGCGCCGCCGAACCGGGCGCGCTTCACGGCGCCGCCCAGCCGCACTTCCTGCCACGTGTCGTCCGGCAACTCGTGCAGGAAGCGGGACGCCGGATTGTACGAGTCCGTGCCGTACATCCACCGCGTCTCGGCACGCGTGAGATAAAGCTGCCGCATGGCGCGGGTGATGCCGACGTAGGCGAGGCGGCGCTCCTCCTCCATGCGGCCGGGCTCGCCGTCGGAGTTCCGGCTCGGGAACAGCCCTTCCTCCATCCCGGTGATGAAGACCAGCGGGAACTCGAGGCCCTTCGCCGAGTGCAGCGTCATCATCTGTACCGCCGCGCCCGTCTCCGCCTGGTACTCGCCGGACTCCAGCGCCGCCTGGTCGAGGAAGTCGTCCAGAGCGGGGCCCTCGTCCTCGTCACCTCCGTCCGTCCCGCGCGGGTCGAGGGGGAAAGTGCGCTCGGTCTCGAAGCGGCGGCACGCGGCCACCAGTTCCTCGAGGTTCTCCTTGCGTGCGAGGCCGCGCTCCCCCGGCTCCTTCTGGTGGTAGTCCATCAGTCCGCTGACCTCGACGCAGACCCTGGCGATCTCCCGCAGCGAATGCGTGCCGGCCTCCGCGGCCATGTCGTCGATCAGCGCCAGGAAGGCGCCGAGCACCGTCGCGGCCCGGCCTCGCAGACCCCCGTCCGCGATGCCCTCCTTGGTCGCCTGCCAGAGGGAGACGCCCCGCTCCCGCGCGAGCGCGCGGACCGCATCGACCGACTTGGGCCCGATCCCGCGCGGGGGCAGGTTGACGATCCGCTCGAAGGCGACGTCCGCGTGGCGCTGGTTCATCATGCGCATGTAAGCCAGCGCGTTCTTGATCTCGGCGCGCTCGAAGAAGCGCAGCCCGCCGTAGATCCGGTAGGGGATGTCCGCGCGGAGGAACGCTTCCTCGAGCGGCCGGGACTGCGCGTTCGAGCGGTAGAGCACGGCGATCTCGTCGGCGCTCGCGCCGCCGTCGATCCACTCGTGGGAACGGTCCGCCACGAACCGCGCTTCCTCCACCTCGTTGTAGGCGTCGTGGACGAGGATCGGGTCGCCGTCGCCCGACGCCGTCCAGAGTTCCTTGCCCAGCCGGTCCGTGTTGTTGTCGATGAGGCCGTTGGCCGCCTTCAGAATCGTGCCC
>JAPPHP010000268.1 GCA_028821035.1 Gammaproteobacteria bacterium
TGGGGCTCGTCTCGACGCCCCTGGTGGCCGACGGCGTCATGTACTTCGTCGGCTCCCGCAACATCGCGCGCGCCGTGGACGCGGTGACGGGCGAACTCCTGTGGACGTACGACCCGGAGGTGACGAGACACGCGGCGCACCGGATGCGGATCGCGTTCGTGCACGGCAGCCGCGGCATGGCGATGTGGGGCGACAAGGTCTACTTCGCCACCATCGACGGTCGGCTGATCGCTCTCACGGCCGCTACCGGCGAGCACGTGTGGACGACGACGACGCTCGACCCCTCCAAGGCGATGTACATCACCGGCGCACCGAAGGCCTTCCGTGGGAAGGTGCTGATCGGCAACGGCGGGACGGAGCACGGTCCCGCGCGCGGCTACGTCACCGCGTACGACGCCGAGACCGGGAAGCAGGCATGGCGCTTCTACATCGTGCCGGGCAACCCCGCCGACGGTTTCGAGAACGCCGCGATGGAGATGGCGGCGAAGACCTGGACGGGGGAGTGGTGGAACGTGGGTGGGGGCGGCAACTCCTGGCATGGGCTCACCTACGACCCCGAGTTCAACGCGGTCTACATCGGCACGGGCAACGGCTCGCCCTGGAACCAGAAGATCCGGAGTCCGGGTGGCGGGGACAACCTCTTCCTCTGCTCCGTGCTGGCCCTGGATGCGGACACCGGCGAGTACCGCTGGCACTACCAGACGACGCCGGGCGAGACATGGGACTACAACTCCAACATGGACATCGTGCTCGCGGATCTCCGGATCGACGGCCGCGACGTGAAGGCGCTGATGCACGCGCCGAAGAACGGCTTCTTCTACGTGATCGACCGCAGCGACGGGAAGCTGATCTCGGCGGAGCCGATCGCGGAGGTGAACTGGGCGAGCCACGTGGACCTCGAGACAGGGCGGCCGGTGGAGATGCCTGGCGTCCGCTACCTGGACGGCGGTCCGGTGCACATCACGCCCGGGCCGCTCGGTGCGCACAACTGGCCACCGATGTCCTACAACCCGGAGCACGGACTCGTATACATCCCGACCGTACACGAGACCTACACGTTCTCCGACGAGGGGATCGACATCGCGCTCTGGAAGTCCCCCAACTGGCAGGCGCCGGTGCCGAAGGAGGGTCTTGGCGCGATCGGCCTGCTCGTTCCGCCGGCTCCGGGGAAACCCAAGGGGACGCTGCAGGCCTGGGACCCGGTGCGCCAGGAAGCGGCGTGGGAGGTCCCGCTCGAGATCGCCTGGAACCCCGGCACGCTCACGACGGCGGGAGACCTCGTGTTCCAGGGCACGCCCCAGGGAGACCTCGTCGCGTACGACGCGGCCACGGGCGAGATCCTGTGGCGCCAGGCCGTGGGAGTCGGCGTCTCGGCGCCGCCTATCACCTACGCCATCGGCGGCCGGCAGTACATCGCGCTGCTGGCCGGATGGGGTTCGGTCTATGCGGTCACCGGCGCCGACGACAGCCACGGGCTGGGCTGGGCCTACGGCGACCATCCGCGGCGGGTGATGACCTTCTCGCTCGACGGGGCGGCGGCGATGCCCGCCTCGCCGCCGCCGGCGCCCCTCGACGATCCCGCCTTCGAGATCGACGACGACGTGGCGCTCTACGGGGCCGAGGTATACGGCAACTGCCTGACCTGCCACGGGATCGACGCCATCTCCGGGGGCGCGGCCCCGGACCTGCGCGCGTCGCCCATCATGCTCTCTGATGGTGCGTTGGACGATGTGGTACGGAAAGGCACGCTACTCGAGAACGGCATGCCGGGCTTCCCGAGCCTCTCGGACGGGCACGTCGACGCCCTCAAGCACTATATCCGCCAGCGTGCGCGCGTGGGGCTCGGTCTCATCGAGGCGCCCTCGGTGGGTCCGATGCGAGGCCCGTGACACGAGGACGGTCGCCGTGCCTCGCGTAGAATTCCCGCCGTCGCGGGCGGACAGGGGATTCGATGCCGACAAGACGGGATGCGCGGTCCAACAAGGTGACGATCTTCGACGTTGCCGCGCGGGCGGGCGTTTCCATCAAGACGGTCTCGCGGGTCGTCAACAAAGAATCCAACGTGCGTGCCCAGACGCGGGAGAGGGTCCTGGACGCGGTCCGCGCGCTCCACTATCGCCCCAACGCCGCCGCACGTGCGCTGTCGGGCAACCGCTCGCGGGTGGTGGGTCTCGTCTATGAGAACGCTCAGGAGTTCAGCTATACGCAGCACGTGCTGAACGGCGCCCTCGGCGCCTGCGAGGCACGGGATTACGCGCTGCTACTCTGCCCGACGGGTCTGCCGAACCCGGACATCGTGGACCGAGTGCGGGACTTCGCGGCGGAAGGGCGCGTGGAAGGGGTCGTCCTGCCGGCGCCGCTTGGAGACCTGGCGGAGGTCAGGGCCCTGCTTTCGGAACTTTCGATTCCATTCGCGGCGATCACGCCGAAGGAGCCCTCCCCCGAGGAGATCAACATCTCATGCAGGGACCGCGACGCCACGTTCGGCCTCACCGAGTACCTGATTGGGCAGGGGCACCGGGCCATCGGCTTCATCACGGGGCATCCCGACCATGCCGCGAGCGGGGAGCGTTACGCCGGCTATCGTGACGCGCTGCGGGACCACGGCGTGCCGTTTGCCGAAGACCTGGTCCGGCAGGGCTACTTCGACTTCGAGTCGGGCAAACGGGCCGCGGGGGCCCTGCTCGAACTGACGCCGGCGCCGTCCGCCATCATCGCGAGTAACGACGACATGGCGGCGGGAGTCCTGTTCGAAGCGAGGGAGCGAGGGACTTCCGTCCCCGGCGATCTCTCCATCGTCGGCTTCGATGACACGCGCATCGCATCGCGCGTGTGGCCGCCGTTGACGACGGCGCGGCAACCGATCGCGCGCATGGCCGAAACGGCGACGAGACTCCTGATCGACCGGCTGGACGGCGAGCCCGCCCGGTCGCCGGAGCAGTCGTTCGAGTGTGAACTGGTCATCCGGGAGTCGACGGCGCGAGCGCGGTAGCGGCGGGTCAGGGCGGCGGCCCTCCAGCTGTTTGACAGCGCTGTCAGACGATTGGTACAAAGAACCGGTTCAAGTTTCTCCTGACGGGCAAGGAAGGCGATGGGTTTGCGGCCTCCCGCGCCATGGGTATTGCTGGGCGCGGCTCTGGCGTTGGCGACCGGCGTTGGCATGGCGGAGGGGTCGGCCGTGCCGGTCGAGGTGCGCGGCACCGCGGGAGCGTACGCCCTCTATCGCGGGGGCGAGCCCTACGCGGTTCGCGGGGCGGGCATCGGCAGCGCGGCGGCACTCCCGTCGCTGGCGCGTCACGGGGGCAACTCCGTGCGCACGTGGGCGGTGGGGGACGGCAGCATCCTGGACGCTGCGGCGGAGCATGGACTCACCGTCGCCCTGTGCCTGGATCTCGCCCGTGAGCGCCACGGCTTCGACTATGGCGACCGGGACGCGGTCGCGCGCCAGTTGGAGCGAGCCCGAACGCAGGTGCTCGCCCACCGGAACCACCCCGCTCTCCTGTTCTGGATCATCGGCAACGAGCTGAACCACGACTTCACGGACCCTCGCGTGTACGACGCGGTGAACGACATCTCGGAGATGATTCACCGCCTCGATCCGAACCATCCCACGACGACCGCCACCGCGGGCATCGACCCGTCGCTTGCCCGCGTCATCGAAACGCGTGCGCCGGACCTGGACTTCCTGAGCGTGCAACTCTACGGGGGGCTTGCGCAGCTGCCGGCGGCGCTTGCCGATGCGGCGGTCGAGTCGCCGGTCATGGTGACCGAGTGGGGGACGATCGGACATTGGGAGGTGCGCCAAACCCCTTGGGGCGCACCCCTCGAGCCGACGAGTACGGCCAAGGCGCGGCGCTTCCTGGACGGACACGAGACCGTCCTCGGACCAATGGAGGGACGGCTGATCGGGAGCTACGCGTTCCTGTGGGGCCACAAGCAGGAACGCACGCCGACCTGGTATGGCGTACTCACGGCGGACGGGCGGCGTACCGAAGCGGCGGACGTGTTGCGGCGCATCTGGACGGGTGCATGGCCCGCCAACCAGGCGCCCCGGCTGCTCGGCCTTCGGGTGGACGGCAAGGCCGCGGCCGATCAGGTGCGCCTGCGCGCGGGGGCGCCGTACGTGGCGAAGGTCGACGCGGACGACCCGGACGACGACCCCTTGCGTTTCGAGTGGGTGCTGATGCGGGAGAGCGACGCAACCCAGTCGGGCGGCGACGCGGAAACCGTGCCGGAGCGCGTGACGGTCCCGGTCGTGCCGCGCGGGCCCGGGGAAATCGGTCTGCGTGCCCCGGCAGAGCCCGGCGCGTACCGGCTGTTCGTGTACGTGGGCGACGGCCACGGCGCGGCCGCGCACGCCAACCTGCCGTTCCTGGTCACCGGCGCCTGAGCGATGGGAGACCCGCCTCACGAGGCCGTTGTCGACGCCTGGCTCGCGCGGCTGACGCTGCGCCAGAAGATCGGCCAGATGACGATGGCCGAGCGCATGTCCGTGACGCCCGACGACGTGAAGCGGTATGCGCTCGGTGCCGTGCTCTCTGGCGGGGGTTCGCATCCCGACGGCAACGCCCCGGGGGACTGGGTGCGCATGAACGACGCGTTCTGGCAGGCCGCGGCCGGCGACGACGACAGCCTCGGCATCCCCATCCTGTTCGGCTGCGACGCGGTGCATGGCCACAACAACGTCGGGGGCGCCACGATCTTCCCGCACAACATTGGCCTGGGAGCGGCGGGCGATGCGGACCTCGTGGCCGAGGCTGCGTGCGTGACGGCCCGGGAGATGCTGGCCAGCGGCCTCGACTGGAACTTCGCGCCGATGCTGGCCGTCGTGCAGGACTGCCGCTGGGGACGGACCTACGAGAGCTACGGCAACGACCCGCGGCGCGCCGGGCAGTTCGGGCGCCGCTACGTCGAGGCGCTGCAGGGGGAGGGTATCGTCGCGTGCGTGAAGCACTGGGTCGGCGACGGCGGCACCGGGCACGGCATCGACCAGGGCGAGACCACCCTGTCGTGGGAAGAACTCCAGGCGACGCATGTCGCGCCGTATTACCCGGCCCTCGAGGCCGGCGTCATGACGGTCATGGTGTCGTTCAACAGCTGGAACGGCGAGAAGTGTCATGGCAGCCGCTTCCTGGTCACCGAAGTCCTCAAGGGAAGGCTCGGTTTCGAGGGGCTCGTGGTTTCCGACTGGGACGGGATCGACTTTCTACACGAGGAATACGCCACCGCCGTGCGCCTGTCGGTGAATGCCGGACTGGACATGTTCATGGTTCCCGAGCGGTGGCGCGAGTTCATCGACACCCTGGAAGCGGAGGTCCACGGTGGCGGAGTCAGTCCGGCCCGGATCGACGATGCGGTGCGCCGCATCCTGCGCACCAAGCTGCGCAGCGGGGTCTTCGACAAGTCGCGGCCGGCGCGGCGACGCGGGCTGGAGGTAGCCTGCACCGGGTGCGACGCCCACCGGGAGGTGGCCCGGCGCGCTGTGCGCCGCTCGCTCGTGCTGCTGAAGAACGCCGGCGACCTGCTACCCCTCGATTCCGCGTTGCGGATCCTGGTCGCCGGCAAGAGCGCGCACGATCTCGGCCACCAATGCGGTGGCTGGACGTTGAGCTGGCAGGGAGAGAAGGGCAACGACACGATCGCGGGCACCACGGTGTGGGAGGGCATCCGCGCGCTGGCGCCGCATGCGCGCTTGAGCGAAGACGGCGGCGACGCGGACCCGAACCGGGACGACGTGGCCGTGGTGGTGGTCGGGGAGACCCCCTATGCCGAGGGCTTCGGCGACATCCGGGCCGGCGACGAAGTGCTCGTGGAGGCGGGATCGGCGGTCGCGGGTCTCATGAATCCCTTCGAGCCGTATGCGCGCTCCCCGGTCCTTGCCGATATCCACCCGGAGGACCTGGCGTGCATTCGGCGTATCGCCGCGCGCGGAGTGCCGGTGGTCGCCGTGCTGATCTCGGGCCGGCCGCTGGTCGTGGAGGACGAAATGGCCGCTTCGGCCGCGTTCGTCGCGGCCTGGCTGCCGGGTAGCGAGGGCCTGGGCGTCGGCGAGGTGCTGCTCGGGCGAGAGGACTTCGCGGGACGGCTCCCACTGCCCTGGCCCGGGGCGGCTGGCGACGAGCCGCTTTTCCCGGCCGGATTCGGGCTGGATTACGGGTTTGACAACGCTGTCTCCATGGCCTATAAGCGGAAATGACAGCGTTATCATCTTCGGTGGAAGGGACGGGGCATTCCGCGTGCCCGTGCACCGGCGATGGCTGATCGACTGGGGAGGAAGACCGCAAGCATGCCTGCCGAAATGTTCGGGAAGACGCCGCTCGCCGCGGCGATATCGCTCGCCCTCGCCGGTGGCGCACAGGGGGAGGAACAGGCCCCGGGCGGCCCGGCCGCGCAGTCCGCGATCGAGGAGATCGTGGTGGTGGGCATCCGCCAGAGCCTCAGGCGCTCCATGGACCTCAAGCGGAACCGGGACGGCGTGGTGGACGCCATCACGGCGGAGGACATCGGCGACTTTCCCGACAGCAACCTCGCGGAATCCCTGCAACGCATCACCGGAGTGTCCATCGACCGGGAGCGCGGCGAAGGCGCCCGCGTGACCGTCCGGGGCTTCGGTCCCGACTTCAACCTCGTGTTGCTCAATGGCCGCCAGATGCCCACGACGAGCGGGCTCGGCCGGTCGTTCGACTTCGGCGACCTGGCGTCCGAGGGCATCAGCGCCGTCGAGGTCTACAAGAGCGGCCAGGCGAACGTGCCGACCGGCGGGATCGGCTCGACCATCAACATCCGCACGACCCGGCCCCTGGACGCCCCCGGACCGGCTTTCACGGCTGCGGTCAGCGGCCTGAACGACACCTCGACCGAGAAGGGCGACGAATTCACTCCCGAGGTCTCGGCGCTCTTCTCGAACACCTTCGCGGACGACACCGTCGGCATCGCGCTCTCCGCCGTGCGCCAGGACCGCAACAACGGCGCCAATACGGCGAGCGTGGGCGGGTGGCGCACCTTCCCCGGCGAGGTCGACAACTGCTGGTGCGGCGTCGGTCCTTCGGAGTGGGGCGGCATTCCTCCGGCAGGGGACCCCAACCAGCAGAACCGGCCTGGGGCGGGCGACCTCTACTCCGTGCCCCAGAGCATCGGCTACGAACTCGCGGAATACGAACGCGTGCGCACGAACGGCCAGCTCACCCTGCAGTGGGAGCCCACGCCCGGCTTCGTCGCCACGCTGGACTACACGTACTCGGAGGTGGAGCTCGAGCGGACGTACAACAACCTCTCGGCGTGGTTCAACTTCGGCGGCCAGGAGACGGTCTGGACGGACGGCCCCCAGGCGTCGCCGCTCGTGTACACGGAGAACTCCGCCAACAGCGACTACTCCATGGGCGCGGGACAGGATGCCTGGCAGACGGAGAACGGCTCGACCGGGCTCAACCTGATGTGGGACATGACGGACCGGATGACGCTCGAGTTCGACTACCACGACTCGGACGCGGAGCGGGCGCCGGCCAGCCGCTTCGGCGACTCCTCGCTGCTTTCGATGGCGGCGTTCAGCCGCAACAAGACCACGGGGTATTTCGGCAAGGACCTCCCTGTGCTGGAGCTGACCCTTGGGAACCCGCTGTCGCCCGACGACATGATCGTGACCGGCAGCGTCTTCACCAACAACCTCTCGAAGATGGACATCGAGCAGACGCGGCTCGGCGGTACCTACGACTTCGACGTGGGGTTCGTCGAGAGCATCGACTTCGGCATACAGATGACCGAGGTCGACAACCGCTCCGCGGGCTCCGTGGTGCAGCGCGACGCCTGGGGCGGCGTGACGCAGCCCGGGGCGATCGCGGACCTGCTCGAACCCGCCTCCGCCCACAGCGCCTTCGACGAGGTCCCGGGCGGCGGCGACGACCGGCGCCAGGTGGACTTCTACACGTTCGACATGGGCGAGGTGATCGCGAGGACCGAGGCGCTCATGGCGTCCGGAGAAGCGTCCATCTTCATGCTGGCGGACATGGGCGACTGCGGGACCGGCCTGTGCACGTCCAGCCGCTTCACCAGCGACCGGCGCACCACGGAAGAGTCCGAGGCGGTCTACTTCCAGGTGAACCTGGCCACGGAGTTCGGCTACATGCCCGTCGGGCTCCGGCTCGGGGCGCGTTACGAGCGCACCGACATCGCCTCGCAGGCGTTGTCGCCGGCGTACTCTGCCATCAACTGGATCGCCGGGAACGAGTTGACCGCCGTGCAGGGCGCGCCCGAGTTCACGGCACTCGAGGGCGACTACGACATCGTCCTGCCGAACCTCGACTTCCGGGTCGACCTGATGGACTCCCTCGTCGGGCGCATCTCCTGGAGCCGGACGCTGACGCGGCCGAACTACGGGGACATCCAGGGCGGGCAGACGATCAACTCCCTCGTGCGGGTCGACGGCGGTACGGGCAATCGCGGCAATCCCAACCTGCTGCCGTTCGAGTCCGAGAACACCGACCTGTCGCTGGAGTGGTACTACGGCGACGACAGCTACGTGGCCGTCGGATACTTCCACAAGGACGTCGAGAACTTCATCGGCACGTCGTCCGTGGTGGAGGAGACGTTCGGGCTGCCGCATCCCGCCCTGGGACCGCTGGCCGAGGAGGCGCGCGCCGCCACGGGCAGCACGGACTCCGGGACGCTGTACTCGTGGATCCTCGAGAACCGGGCCGACGCGGCGGGCGTGGATGCCGCGAACGGGATCATTTCCGGCGTGGCGGGCCGCGACCCGGCGTCGCCGTTCAACCTCACGGTGCCGGTCAACATCGAGCAGGCCACGATGAAGGGCTGGGAGTTCGTCGTCCAGCACACGTTCGGCGAGACGGGCTTCGGGGCGATCGTCAACGCGACGATCGTCGATGCGGACGTCGGCTACGACAACTTCAGCCTCCTGCAGCAGTTCGTGCTGACGGGCCTCTCGGACTCTGCCAACGCGATCGTCTTCTACGACAAGAACGACCTCAGCGTGCGGGTGGCCTACAACTGGCGCGACGACTTCCTGGCGGGTACCGGCCAGGCCAACGTCGGCGCGGGGCCGCCGACCCACGTGGCTTCCTACCAGCAGGTGGACCTGTCCGTGAGCTACTGGTTCAGGGACAACATGCAGGTCTACTTCGACGCGCTGAACGTGACGGACGAGACCACCCATGTCTATGGAAGGGACGAAGCGCAGACGCTCTTCGCAGGGCAGGCCGGTCCACGCTACAACGTCGGGTTCCGGTACAAGTTCTGACCGGTGACACAGGCGGGCCGCGCCTTGGCGCGGTCCCGTTTCTGTATCATCGCCCGGATTCGCTCGAAGCGGGCGGAGCGCGATGAATCGGCCGATCCGGACAATCGTGATCGTCGGCGGCGGCACGGCGGGGTGGATCGCCGCCAACCGCATCGCGTGCGAATTGCCGACCGACGGGCAGGACGCCTGCGAGGTGGTGCTCGTGGAGTCGCCGGACGTGCCCGCGATCGGCGTCGGGGAAGGCACCTGGCCGTCCATGCGCACGACGCTGCAGCGGATCGGCGTCCCCGAGAACGAGTTCCTCCGGACCTGCGACGCCAGCTTCAAGCAGGGGACGTGCTTTCTCGGCTGGTCAAGTGACGACGGGGCCGGCGTCTACTACCACCCCTTCAGCCTCCCCGTCGAATACACCGACCTGAACCCCGCACGCTATTGGCTCGCGGAACGTCCCGGGACGCCGTTCGCCGAAATGGTGACGCCACAGACCCGGGCGATGGCCGCGGGCAGGGCGCCCCGGCAGGTCGGGGCGCCGGAGTACGCCTTCTCCGTCAACTACGGATATCACCTCGACGCGGGCAAGTTCGCGGCGCTGCTGCACCGGCAGGCGGTGCGCAGGTTCGGCGTGCGGCACGTCGTGGCCAATGTCGCTGGCATCGCCACCCGCGCGGACGGCGATATCGCGGCGCTCGAACTCGACACCGGCGAGCGGCTCGCGGGAGACCTGTTCGTCGACTGCACCGGGCAGCGGGCGCTGCTGATCGGCGATCACTACGGGCAACGGCTCGCTTCCTGCAGGGGCACCCTGTTCAACGACCGCGCGATCGTCGTGCAGGTGCCGTACGCGAGTCCGGAGGACCCCATCCCGTCCGCGACCCGCGCGACCGCGACCTCCGCGGGGTGGATCTGGGACATCGGGCTCGGCACGCGCCGGGGTCTCGGTCACGTGCATTCGAGCGCGCACCTGGACGAGAGCGACGCTCGGGCGACCCTGCGGGACTACGTCCGGCGTTCGGCGCCGGAAATCGATGCCGACGCCTTGGCGTACCGGACGATCGCTTTCGAGCCGGGCTATCGAACCGAACCGTGGGTGCGCAACTGCGTGGCGGTCGGACTGTCGGCGGGGTTCGTGGAACCGCTGGAGGCGTCCGCCCTCGCCCTGGTCGAGCAGGCGGCGGCCATGATCGGTCAGCAGTTCCCGCGGGACCGGCGGATCATGGACGTGGTGGCGCGGCGCTTCAACGCGAGAATGGGCTACCACTGGGAGCGGGTCGTCGAGTTCCTCAAGCTGCACTATGCGGTCGGGGACCGCGACGGACGTTACTGGCGCGAGCACCGCGCGGCGGACTCCTGCCCGGAGGGTCTGCGTGAGAAGCTCGCCCTGTGGGAACAGCAACCGCCCTGGCACGACGACGCACCCAGGGTCGACGAGTTGTTCCCGTCCGCGAGCTACCAGTACGTGCTGTACGGCATGGGCTTCCGCCCGCGCTACACCGACGCGGGGACGGCACCCTACGATACGGGGCGGCGCCGCGCGGACGAGTTGTTCCACGACGTGCGCGCCAATGCGGACCGGATGGCGCGGCTGCTGCCGACCAACCGGCAGCTCCTGTGCGCCATCGCGCGGCGCGGCGCGTAGAGAGGAACGCGATGCCGGACGTCGTGCTGGTCAACAACGTGGAGCACCAGGACCTCCGCATCATCACGGACCGGTCCGCGCGCTACGGCGACGCCGTGATGCAGGCGCGGACGTTCCCGTTCGAGTTCCGCAACGTGCAGGCCTTCTACCCCATCCTCTTCCAGCAGGACGGACAGGGCGGCTACATCCCGGTGGCGCTGTTCGGCTTCCGGCACGGCGAGAACCTGTTCCTCACCGACGAGGGCTGGCGGGCCGGTTACGTTCCGGCGATGGTGCGGCGCGAGCCGTTTCTCATCGGCTTCCAGGACTCGAAGGAGCCCGGCCGCCCGGCGCGCACCCGGGTGCTGTCGCTGGACCTCGAGCATCCGCGTGTGAGCCGCGAGCGCGGCGAACCGCTGTTTCAGCCCCTGGGGGGACGGACGCCGTTCCTCGAGGGGGCGGCGGACCTGTTGGAGACCATCTACCTGGGCCTGGAGCACAGCCGGACATTCGTCCGCGCCCTCGTGGAACACGATCTCATCGAAGCGGTGACCCTCGAGATCGTGCTGCGCGACGGCTCGCGCAACCAGTTGATCGGGTATCACTGCCTCACGGAGGAAAGGGTGCAGGCCCTCTCCGGGGCGACCCTCGGCGAGTTCAACCAGGAGGGTTACCTGATGCCGGTGTTCATGGCGCTGGCGTCAATGGCCAACGTGCAACGGCTGGTGGAGCTGAAGAACGAAACCCTGAACTCGGAGCCCGCGGATGCCTTGGCACACTGACCTCGCGTCCGTGGCGTCGGCGCGCTGTCCGGACGGCGTCGTTCCGCCGCACGTGTTCGCATCGGACGAGCCCGTGCGGCTCGAGGGACTGGTGGCCGACTGGCCGGCGGTGCGTTCGTGCAAGGCTGGCCTCGACCCGGCCAGGCGGTACCTGTCGCGGTTCTTCTCGAGCGCTCCGCTCACCGTCTATGTCGGAGACGCCGCCATCCACGGCCGCTTCTTCTACAACGACGACTGTAGCGGCTTCAACTTCCGCAGCGGCAAGGCGACGCTCACGCAGGTCTTCGAGCGCCTCGCGGAACCGGAGCGGGAGCCGGGACTCGCAACCATCTACGTGGGATCCACGCCGATCGACCAGTGGCTGCCGGGTTTCCGCGCCGACAATGACGTCCGGCTCCCGGCCGAAGACGCGCTGGCGAGTTTCTGGCTCGGCAACCGGACGCGCATCTCGGCGCACTACGACTTCCCGGACAACCTGGCGTGCGTGATTGCCGGCGAACGGCGCGTGACGCTCTTCCCGCCGGACCAGATCGGCAACCTGTATGTGGGCCCGGTCGACCGGACGCCGTCTGGCCAGGCGATCAGCATGGTGGACCTCGCGAAGCCGGACCTCGAGCGTTTTCCGAAGTTCGCCGAGGCGGCCAGGCACGCGCGCACGGCGTGGCTCACGCCGGGGGACGCCCTCTTCATCCCGAGCATGTGGTGGCATCACATCGAGGCGATGGCGCCGTTCAACCTGCTCGTCAACTACTGGTGGTGCACGTCGCCCGCGGAGATGGGCTCGCCGTCCGACGCCCTGCTGCACGCGATGCTGGCCCTGCGGGACCTGCCGGAACGGCAGCGCGAGGCGTGGCGCGGCCTGTTCGACCACTACGTGTTCGAGGCGGATGAGGAAGTTCACGCCCACATTCCGGAGGCGGGCAAGGGCTACCTCGCCGCCCTGGACGAGGCGATGGCCAGGCGGCTGCGCGCCGACCTGCGTAACCGGCTCAATCGTTAGGGGGCGGGGACTTGGAGCGCACGAAGATCCACAAGGTCGTCATCGCCGGCGGCGGCACGGCCGGCTGGATGGCGGCCGCGTCCCTGGCGAAGCTCCTCGGCAAGACGCTCGACATCACGCTGGTGGAGTCCGACGAGATCGGTACGGTGGGCGTGGGCGAGGCGACCATCCCGACGCTGCTGACCCTGCACGAACTGCTGAAGATCAAGGAGCAGGACTTCGTGCGCGCGGTCCAGGGGACGTTCAAGCTCGGTATCTCCTTCGAGAGCTGGCGCGACATCGGCGAGGACTACATTCACTCCTTCGGCTGGACCGGCCAGGACAGTTGGGCCGCCGGATTCCAGCACTTCTGGCTCAAGGGCCGGGCGATGGGGATCAGCCGTCCGTTCGGGGAGTACTGCAAGGAGTGGGCGGCGGCGCGGCGGGACCGCTTCGCCGTGCTGCCGAACGGGGGGCTCAACTACGCCTACCACCTCGACGCGTCGCTGTACGCGGGGTTCCTGCGCCGCATGGCCGAGGAGCATGGCGCTGTGCGGCAGGAAGGGCGCATCGAGAGCGTGGAGCAGGACCCGGAGAGCGGGTTCGTCACCGCACTGCGGCTGCAGTCCGGGCAACGCGTGGAAGGTGACCTGTTCATCGACTGCACGGGTTTCCGGGGTCTGCTGATCGAGGGGGCGCTCGGTGTGGGGTACGAAGACTTCGGCGACTGGCTGCCGTGCGACAGCGCCATCGCCGTGCAGACCGAGTCCGTCGAACCGCCGAAGCCCTACACGCGCTCCATCGCCCGGGAAGCCGGCTGGCAGTGGCGGATTCCGCTGCAGCACCGGGTCGGCAACGGCGTGGTGTTCAGCTCGCGGCACTGGTCGGACGACGAGGCGCATGCCCGCCTGCTCTCCAACGTTCAGGGCAGGGTCCTGACGGAACCGCGGGTGATCCGGTTCCGGGCGGGGCAGCGGCGGGAGCACTGGAGCCGGAACTGCGTCGCCATGGGGCTGGCCTCGGGCTTCATCGAGCCGCTGGAGTCGACCAGCATCCATCTCATCCAGCGCAGCATCATTCGCCTGATGCAGATGTTCCCGTACGACGGCATCCGGGAACCGGACATCGCCGAGTTCAACAACCAGATGCGGTTCGAGATCGACAACGTCCGCGACTTCATCGTCCTGCACTACCACGTGACCGAGCGGACGGACACGGCGTTCTGGCGCGAGTGCCGGGACATGGAGATCCCGGACTCCCTCCGGCACCGCATCGAGCTGTTCCGGCAGGCGGGCCGGGTCTTCAAGGTGCCGACCGAACTCTTCGGCGAGAACTCGTGGATCCAGGTGATGCTGGGGCAGGGGCTCACGCCCGAGCAGTACCACCCCATCGTCAACATGATGAGCGACGAGGAGCTGGAACGCTTTCTGGCGGGCATCCACGGGTCGGTGGAACAGCTCGTCGGCCAGCTTCCCGCGCACCAGCGGTTCATCGACCACTACTGCAAGGCCCATCCGGGCTGAAGCGCGACGCCGATCAAGGACGACGGGAGCACGCCATGACCTCCGGCAACGGAACGCCGGCCCGGCCCGCGCACGCGCTGCGGTTTACGGAAAAGCTGGGCTACGGCCTGGGCGACGCCGCCTCCAACTTCTTCTTCCAGGCGTTCAACGTCTTCCTCCTCTACTACTACACGGACGTGTTCGGCCTCGCTCCGGCGGCCGTGGGGACGATGTTCCTCGTCACGAAGGCCATCGATGCCCTGAGCGACCCGGCCATGGGCGTGATCGCGGACCGCACGGACACGCGCTGGGGGAAGTACCGGCCCTACCTGCTGCTGATGGCCGTGCCGTACGGACTGCTCGGCTACGCGATGTTCCTCGGGCCGGACCTCTCGGCGGACGGCAAGCTGGTGTATGCCTACGTGACCTACTCCCTGATGATGCTGGCGTACACGGCGATCAACATTCCGTACTCGGCGCTCATGGGCGTCATCTCGCCGTCTTCGGACGAGCGGGTGAAGGTCTCCGCCTACCGGTTCGTGTGCGCGTTCGGCGCGGCCTGGCTGATCGGCTCGTTCGTGACGCCGCTCAAGAACACGCTCGGCGGCGGGGACGAGGCGGAAGGCTTCCGGCTGACGATGATGCTGTTCGCGGTGGCCTCGATCGCCCTCTTCTGGCTGACGTTCGCGAGTACGAAGGAACGCGTGCAGGCGCCGGCCATCGAGTCGGACCTGAAGGCGGAACTCCGCGCGCTGGTGCGCAACCTGCCGTGGGTCGCGCTGTTCGTCTCCGGCGTCTTCTCGCTGATGCAGGTGGCCGTGCGCAACGGCGGCCTGCTCTACTACTTCAAGTACTACGTCGGCGACGACGGCGCCCGCGTGTTCTGGATCTTCGACCTGACGGCGATCTTCATGTCGCTCGGCACACTCGCGATGATCCTCGGCGTGGCGATGACGGGGCCGCTCACCCGGCGCTTCGAGAAACGCGACCTGATGATCGCCCTGACGGTGCTGAGCGCCGCGCTGTCGGGCGTGTTCTTCTTCCTGGCTCCGGACCAGTTCTGGGTGATGGTGACCCTCAACTGCGCCGCGGCGATCGTCTCGGGACCGATCGCGCCGCTGGTGTTCGCGATGAACGCGGACTGCGCCGACTACGGCGAGTGGCGCAGCGGCCGTCGCACGACCGGGCTCATCTACTCGGGGGGCGGCTTCGCGGCGAAGATGGGTCTGGCCGTGGGAGCGGGGCTGGCCGGCTACATCCTCTCGCTGTTCGGGTTCGTCGCCAACCAGCCGCAGACAGAGACGGCCCTGCTCGGCATCAGGCTGATGTTCAGTCTGGTCCCCGCCGCCCTCTCGCTGGTCGGTGCGGCGGCCATCATCTTCTATCGACTGGACCGGGCCCAGGTGGAGAGGATCGAGACGGACCTGGCGCAACGGCACCGGCACGCGACCTGATGCCGTAGGGGCGACCCTCGTGTTGCGTCATGCAAGCGCGCAAAGCCTGCTCGCAATATGCAATCATAATGCCTGCACCGCAGGAGCATGGCCATGGCCAACGTAACTGTCCGCAACATTGACGACCAGATCATCGCCTCGTTGAAGGCGCAGGCGAAGGCCAACCATCGCTCGTTGGAAGGCGAGATTCGCCACGTGCTCGCTCAACAGGCGCTCCGCTCGGCGCGACTACAGGAGTTCCGGGAGCGTACGGAGGGGCTCCGGTCGCTCACCGAGGGTATCCCTCAGACAGATAGCGTTGCCCTGATCCGAGCAGACCGCGACCGGTGAGGCTCATTGTCGACGCAAGCATCGCCGCCAAGTGGCTCATCGCGGAGCCTCATTCGCGCGAGGCCAGGCAGCTCCTCGCCCCACGCATTGTCCTCCATGCGCCGGACTTCATCCTGACGGAGGTCGCCAACGTCATCTGGAAAAAGGCCCGTCGGCAGGAGATTCCGTCGCCTCAGCCCTACGTCGACGAGTTGGCGAAGCTGACGGACGCCGTTGAATTGCAGCCTTCGACCGAGCTTGTCGTCAAGGCAACGGCGTTGGCCGTTCGAATCGACCACCCCGTGTACGACTGCGTCTATCTCGCCTGTGCCGAAGAGTGGGCGGCACCCTTGGTCACCGCGGACGAGAGGCTGGCTCGGCGAGCCGGCGAGGCGCATCCGACGGTTGCCGTCTGGAACATCGGGGAGGCCGAAGTCACTCAGCGCATCACCGCTGCCGCTACCGCGCTCGTCATCCAGGACGACACCGTTCAACGGGCCGTCGACGCGTACGACACCTTCAGGAAGACCGCCGACTCGGTCATCGAAACGGTGCAACGACTCTCGCCGGAAGATCAGGACGCCTACTTCGAGACTCCAGCGTACCGCCAGTTGACCAAGTTCATTGCCAGCCTCACGCTCGAAGAACGAGTCGACCTCAAGGCGCTCGCATGGTACGGCCGCCAAGCTGCGTCGGGGGCCAACTGGGCCTACTGGCTGGATCATGCATGCAGGATGGGTGCCGACGACCTCGACTACGAGGCATCGTTGGGTCGCCACTGGCGCTCGGGCTTTGACCGTCTACGCCATCGGCTGGACCGCGATCAGGTGGAGAGGATCGAAACCGGCCTCGCCCAACGGCACACCGCCGGTTGATCGGCTGGGGCGTTACAGCCCTCCCGGCCCGCAGTCGTTGGCGAGGTAGTCCTCCAGCGACGACAGCATCGCCAGGTGATGCTGCGGCCACCACGGCAGGCTGTGCCAGAGGTCGACGATCTCCTCGTACTTGACGTCCTTGCCGGCGCGCTTCAAGGCGTTCGCGAACTTGCGCGACTGCTCGATGGGTACGCGCTGGTCGCGGTCGCCGTGGAAGATGTAGATAGGGATCGTCGCCTCCTTCACGTGGTCGAGAGGTGACAGCCCGCCGATCGTGGGGTTCTGGTACTCGCGATTGAACGGCGACTGGAACGTGATCTTGTCGAAGGTCCGCAGCTCCGACAGCCCGGCGCCGGCGACGGCGCACTGGTAGGGCGAATCGGCCCGTACGCTTGCCGCCATGGCCGCGTAGCCGCCGTAGGAGTAGCCGAAGATCGCGATCCGGTCCTCCGCCGCGATGCCTTCCCGCACCAGCTAGTGCGCGCCGTCGTCCTTGTCGTCCTGCATCTTCTGGCCCCATTCCCGGTCGCCGGCCCGCCACAGCGCCTGGCCGAAGCCCTCGGACCCCCGGTACTGCGGCTGCAGCACGACGTAGCCGCGGTTGGCCAGGAACTGGGCCCAGCGGTCCCAGCCGAGGAAATCCCTGGCCCACGGGCCGCCGTGGGGCAGCACGACGGCCGGGAAGGGCCGCTTGCCGTCCCGCGGAACGGTCAGGTACGCGGGGATCTCGAGTCCGTCGCGCGCCTCGTAGGTCACGAACGTCATGTCCGAGAGCTTCTCCGGCAGGAGGTGCGGGAAGCTGCGGCCGAGGGGGACGAGCTGGCTGCCGTTGACCAGCAACTGATACAGGCCCGCTTCGCGCGGCCCCGACGAGCGCACGACGATGATGGTCAGGTCGTCCGACATCGACACCCACTGGTGGACCATCCCTTCCGGCAGCGCCGCGGCAAGCCTTTCCTGCAGCGACCTGCGCTTGGGCTCCGTGTACTCGCGCACGATGCCCGCGGCGAAACCGGTGAAGCCGACGACCTGCCCGAAGTCGTCCGGGTTGGTCGCTGTCATGATGCCGATGGCGTCGATGTCCCCGCCGCCGAATAGCGGCTCGCCGAGTTCGCGGGTGATGAGGTCGTAGGTGCGGATGACGGCCCTGTCGCGACCCGTGTCGTCGCGCATGTAGACGTGGCGCCCGTCCGGGTCGAATCCGACGGGCTGCATGCCTTCGCGGTGCGCCGCGTACAGGTTGTGGTGCTCCTCCCACTTGTCCGTTTCGGGGTGCCGGTACGAGAAGCGGATATGGATGTCGTCGCCGGTGCCTTCGATTTCCTGCCGGCCGCGCACGGCGCCGTGGACGTCGCCAAAGATGGCCTGGTTGGTGGCGCCCCGGTAGATGCGCTTCGAGTTGTAGCTGCCGAGATCGACCTCGTAGAGGTCGGCGGCGAACTCGAGGTTGGTCACTTGGACGAGCACTTTGTCCTTGTCCTGCGGGAGCAGGTTGAAGATCCGGACTCCGAAGATGTCCCGGTTGCGGAACAGTTCGGTCCCCCTGCCGTCGCCCGGTACTTGGTAGAGGTAAGCCTTCTCCCGGAACCAGCGGGTCGGGCGTCCTCCGGTGCGGATGTCGAACTTCT
>JAPPHP010000299.1:0-9440 GCA_028821035.1 Gammaproteobacteria bacterium
ATCCTGGTTGGCGATCCCGCCGCACCGCGCCGGGCCGGTCTGCGCAGCGACCTCGAACGCCACGGTTTCGGTGTCGGCGAGGCCGATGGCCGGTACCTCTCGCAGGGCCTCGACACCGCCGGGGTCGCGGCGATCGTGGCCAACGCGCACCTGCCCGCGGGCGCCGGCATCGGCCTGGTATCACTGGCGCGCCCGACGCCGGTCATCCTCTTCTCCGAGGACGCCGACATCGCCGCGGCCGTGTCCGCGGTCCGGGACGGCGCGGCGGACTATCTCGCCTGGCCGGCCTCCGCCGACGCCCTGGCGTCCTCCGTCAGGCGCGCCGCGACGACCCGGGTCGACGATACCGGCGCGTTCGGGGACGGGAGTGGCGACTGGCCCATCCTGGGCTCCTGCCCGGCGATGCTCGATCTCTTCGAGCGCATCCGGGCCGCCGCGCGCATGGACGTCCCGGTGCTGGTGAAGGGGGAGTCCGGGACGGGCAAGGAGCTCGTGGCGCGGGCGCTGCACGCGCGCGGACCTCGACGCCAGGCCCCCATGATCACGCTCAACTGCGCCGCCATTCCGGAGGCGCTCATCGAACCGGAGCTGTTCGGCCACGCCCGGGCCGATGCCGGGAACGCCCCACCGGCCGGACTGGTCGCCGCCGCCGCCGCGGGGACGCTGTTCCTGAACGAAGTCGCCGAGCTCCCGGCCGCCGTGCAGGAGCGTCTCCTGGACGTCCTGCGGCAGAGCGGATCGTCGCCGCCCGGGGACGCGGGTTCTCTCTTACGAGGGGCAGGCCCCTCGCGCTCCCCGGCTGAGGGCTCCTCCCCCGACGTACGCGTGATCGCGGCCACGCAACGGAACCTGGAACTGCTCGTCGAGCACGGCCAGTTTCGTCGGGACCTCCTCGAGCATCTTGGCGGCGTCACCCTGAACGTCCCGCCGCTACGCGAGCGCGGCGGCGACATCGCCTTCCTCGCGCGGGTCCTCGCCAGGCGCGCCGCGGCCCGGATGGGCAAGCCCGAGCCCCGTTTCTCCAGCCACGCCGTCGCCGCCATCGAGGCCTACCACTGGCCCGGCAACGTGCGCGAACTCGAGAACGCCGTCGAGCGCGCGGCCATCCTCGCCGACGACGGCGAGATCCACGCGGCCCTTCTCGCCATCGACGCCTCCCCCCGCGAGCCGGACGCCGGCGCCATGCCGGTGGACGGGGAGGACGCGGTCTCCCTCGAGGACTACTTCGTCCGGTTCGTCACCGAGTACCAGGACCAGTACACCGAAACCGAACTCGCATCCCGCCTCGGCATCAGCCGAAAGAACCTGTGGGAGCGGCGCAAGCGCCACGGCATTCCCCGCCGCCGCACCCGCAAGCGTGGCCCGCGCCACGATCCCGGTTGAGCGATGCCCGCCGAACCGTCCACGCCGCGAACCCTGGACCCGCCCTTACCCGACCGCGACCGTCAGGTCGCGCTTTGTCTTTTGTTCCCCGGCACCCTAAGATCGCTACCCGTCTCGAGTCCCTGAATGACGCCTAATGCGGACAACCCAGTCGAGTCGTCCGGGTAGCGTGTGCGAACTGCACCGCGCCCTGCGCGTTGCGCCGGCAACGAAGCGCCTCGACCACGGCACAGCCAGGCACAGCGAGCGCCGCGCCGACCCGGCAGGAGGCGCCCAAGCCCACCCAAGCCGCGAAGGGCCCTGAGGGTCGATCCGACTGCGAACATGACACGCGGACCAGGAAGCAGTTGACGGAACGCAAACCCGTCCGGGTCGCACATCCCGATCTCGGTGAGGCGACGGTTTCGGCGAACGCCGTCACCGTCGTCGAGACCCTGCGCGACGCGGGGTACGAGGCCTACCTGGTGGGGGGATGCGTACGGGATCTCCTGCTCGGGGGCACCCCGAAGGACTTCGATGTCGCGACGGACGCCACTCCTCAGGAGGTCAAGACCGTCTTCCCCAGGGCCCGGCTGATCGGGCGCCGCTTCCGCATCGCCCACGTCCGCTTCCGACGCGAGTTCATCGAGGTGTCGACGTTCCGGCGCCGCAACGAGGACGACGACGACGAGTCCGACGCCAATCACGTCTCGGCGGATGGCGTGCTGTTGAGCGACAACGTCTACGGCACCCTGGACGAGGACGCCTTTCGCCGGGACTTCACGGTGAACGCGCTCTACTACGACCCCGTGGAGGACGCGGTTCTCGACTACACCACCGGCCTCGACGACATCGAGACGAGGACGCTGCGCATCATCGGCGAGCCGCGGGAGCGCCTGCGCGAGGACCCGGTGCGCATTCTGCGGGCGATGCGGTTCGCCGCGAAGCTCGGGTTCACGCTCGACCCGGAGACCCGCGACGCCATTGCCCCGATGTCGGAGCTCCTGACGGCCATTCCCCCGGCGCGCCTGTTCGACGAGTTCAACAAGCTCTTCATGAACGGCCATGCCGTCGCCGCCTGGTCCCTGATGTGGGAGTTCGGGCTGCCCGAGATCCTGTTTCCACTTTCGGAGGACGACGACCGGCTCGTACGCGCCGCGCTGCAGAGCACGGACGGGCGCGTCGCCGAAGACAAGCCCGTCACCCCCGGATTCCTGCTGGCCGCCATGTGCTGGCCCGAGTTCGAGCGGCGCACGGCGCTGTCCGCCACGGCGAAGAACGCCGCCGACGAACGGCTGAAGGCTGCGCACAGCGTCATCGCGGAGCAGCAGCTGACGATCGCTTTTCCGCGCCGGCTGTCCCTGTTCATCCGGGACGTGTGGCGGCTGCAGAGCACCCTGGAACGGCGCCCGCCCCGCAACCTCAAGCGTACGCTCAGCCATCCCCGCTTCCGCGCGGCCTACGACTTCCTCGTGCTCCGTGCCGAGACGGGCGAGGCGGACCCCGAGCTCGCCCAGTGGTGGACGGACGCGCAGGAAACGCCGGCGGAGGAGCGTGGATCGATGACCAACGCGCTACGACCCGGTGGGAGACGGCGCCGGCGGCGGCGCGGCCGCGGCCGGCCGAACCCCGAGCCGGCCACCTGAGCGCCCGTGACTCCCGTGCCCGCGCCGTCGGCCGCCGACACCGGAGTTGACCTGCCCCGTCACATCGCTGTCGAAGGTCCCATCGGCGTCGGCAAGACCACGCTCGCCACCCGCCTGTCGCAGGCCCTGCGCTACCCGCTGCTCCTCGAGCCGACCACCGAGAACCCGTTCCTCGACCGTTTCTATCGCGAGGGCCGGCGGCACGCGCTGCCGACCCAGCTCTTCTTCCTCCTGCACCGCGCCCGGCAGGTCGCCGCCCTCCAGGACGATCTCGTCGGCTCGGTCGTCGTCGCGGACTTCCTGATCGAGAAGGACCGCCTGTTCGCCGAGCTCAATCTCGACGCCGACGAACTCGCCATATACGAGCAGATCTGGCGCAGCCTGGACATTCGCCCGCCCGCGCCCGACCTCGTCATCTACCTGCAGGCTCCTCCGCCCGTGCTCATCGAGCGCATCCGCCACCGCGGCGTCGGCTTCGAACAGCACATCCGCGACGAGTACCTCACGAACCTCTGCGCCGCTTACACCCGCTTCTTCCATGACTACCGCGACGCGCCGCTCCTGATCGTCAACGCCGCCGAGATCGACTTCGCCCACGAAGACCGCCACTTCGAGGCGCTGCTGGACCAGTTGCAGCAGTTCGACGGGGTGCGCAAGTACTTCAATCCCAACCCGACGCTGCTGTAGCCCCACGGCCAGCCCGAACAGCCCCGGCGGATGCGCGTATATTGCGACGTGACGGACTACGAGGAAGGGAGCGTGCGACCATGAGCAGCCAGGCCCGTTCGAGGCCCGTGTCCATTCCGACCCTGAACGCCATGAAGCGCCGCGGCGAGAAGTTCGCCGCGCTGACCGCCTACGACGCGATGTTCGCCGAACTGGTGAGCCGGGCAGGCGTAGACGTACTCCTCGTGGGCGACTCGCTCGGGATGGTGCTGCAGGGGCACGACAGCACCCTGCCCGTCACGCTCGAGGACGTGATCTACCACATGGAGTGCGTGAAGGCCGGCAACCAGGGCAGCCTGATCATGGCGGATCTCCCCTTCATGACCTACGCCTCCGAGTCCCAGTCGCTGGAGAGCGCCGCGGCGCTGATGCGCGCGGGCGCCCACATGGTCAAGCTCGAGGGCGGCGCGTGGCTCGCCGAGTCGACGCGCCTGCTGACGGAACGCGGCATCCCCGTCTGCGCCCACATGGGACTGACCCCGCAGTCGATCAACCGTCTCGGCGGATACCGTGTCCAGGGGCGCAACACCGAGAAGGCGAACGCCATCATCGAGGAGGCGACGATCCTGGAGGAATCCGGCGCCTCCATCCTGCTGCTCGAGTGCGTGCCCGTCGAACTCGGCAGGACGATCACCGAACGCGTCGACGTTCCCGTGATAGGCATCGGCGCCGGTCCCCATACGGATGGCCAGATCATGGTCATGCACGACATGCTCGGCCTCACGCCGTCGATCATGAAGCCGCCCAAGTTCGTCAAGAACTTCCTGCCGGAGAGCACGTCCGGCATCCCCGGCGCGTTCGAAGCCTACGCGTCGGCGGTGAAGGAAGGCCGTTTCCCGGCTCCGGAGCACTGTTTCAACTGAAGGCGCGCCGAGGACGCCCACGCCCTCCCATGCTTGTCGCACGCACGATCCACGCCCTGCGCACGGCGCTCGCCGAGAAGCGGAGCGCGGGCCGGGTCGGCCTCGTTCCGACCATGGGGAACCTCCACGACGGCCACCTTGCCCTGGTCACGGCCGCGGCCGACGAGTGCCGGACCACCGTCGCCTCCATCTTCGTCAACCCGCTCCAGTTCGGCGCGGGGGAAGACTTCGAGGACTATCCGCGCACGTTCGACGCGGACGCGGCGCAACTCGAGCGCCACGGCGTCGACATCCTGTTCGCGCCCGGCGTGGACGAGGTCTATCCCGATGGCCGCGCGGACACCGTGGTCGTCGCGGTCCCCGGACTCTCGGGGCTCCTCTGCGGGGCGGACCGCCCCGGGCATTTCGACGGCGTCGCCACGGTCGTCACCAAGCTGCTCAACATGGTGACGCCCGATCGCGCCTACTTCGGCGAGAAGGACTGGCAACAGCTCGTGGTGATCCGGACGATGGCGCGCGCCCTCAACATGACCACGGACATCATCGGGGTCCCGACCGTGCGCGCGGCGGACGGACTCGCGCTGTCGAGCCGAAACCAGTACCTGTCGCAGGACGAACGCCGGGTCGCGGCACAGCTGCACCGCACGCTCATCGACATCCGCGAGGCGGTAGCCAGCGGCGAGCGCGATTTCAGCGCACTCGAGAACCAGGGCTGCAGTGCCCTCGCGAGCGCCGGCTTCGAGGTGGACTACGTCGCCGTGCGCGACGCCGAGACCCTGGCGGAGCCGCGTGACGATGGGCGTGCGCTCCGGGTCCTGGCCGCGGCGCGGCTCGGTCGGGCACGCCTGATCGACAACCTGCGGCTGGTGACCGGGTGAGCGACCGGCCAGACGCCCGGGAGTCCTGGAAGCGCCTGGGTTCGCTCGCCACGGAGACCGTCCGGACGCATCTGCGCGACCTCGTCAACGACCCCGCGCGCTTTGCGTCGATGAGCCTGCGGGTCGGGCCCCTCCTCATCGACTTCTCGCGCCAGCGCGCGAACGCCGAAGTCGTGTCGGCGCTGGTCGCCCTGGCCCGGGAGTCGAGGCTCGAGGAGGCCGTCATCGGCCTGTTCGACGGTGACGCGGTAAACACCACCGAAGGGCGCGCCGCGCTGCACACCTCCGTCCGCGCCCCGGTCGACGAACGGCCCGGGAGCGTCGCCGCCGACGTCGAGACAGCCCGCGGACACCTGCTGGAGATCGCGGAACGTGTCCGCAGCGGACGATGGCTGGGGGTATCGGGCAAGCCCGTCCGCCACGTCGTGCACGTCGGCATCGGCGGCTCCCACCTCGGGCCGGAACTCGCGGTGCGTGCCCTCGCGGAGCAGCCGTCGTCGAGCGCCCTCGATGTCCGCTTCCTTGCCAACGCGGACGGCGGTTCCGCCGTCGGAACCTTCCGCGGGCTCGACCCCGAGCGGACGCTGGTCATCGTCGTCTCCAAGTCCTTCGACACCCTGGAGACCCTCGCCAACGCCCGCCACGCGCGGAGCTGGTTCATCGAACGGACCGGCCGCGCGGACGCCATCGACCGGCACTTCGTCGCGGTAACCGCCAACTCCCGGGCGGCTTTCGACTTCGGCATCCCGCCGGAGAACCACCTGCCGATGTGGGACTGGGTGGGCGGCCGTTTCTCGCTCTGATCGAGTGTCGGCCTGTCCGTCGCCATCGCCATCGGTGCGGCGCGTTTCGAGGAACTGCTCGAGGGCGCCCACGCCATGGACCGTCACTTCCGCGGTACCCGGCTCAAGAGAAACGCTCCCGCGCTGCTCGGCCTGTTCGGCATCTGGAACAGCAACTTCCTCGGCGCCGGCACGCACGCCGTGCTGCCCTACGACCGCCGCCTGGCCGGGCTCCCCGGCTACCTCCAGCAACTGGAGATGGAGAGCAACGGCAAGTCCGTGCGCATCGACGGCGAGCGCTCGCAGACGCATACGGCGCCCGTCGTCTGGGGCGGCGAGGAGACCAACGGGCAGCACGCGTTCCACCAATTGCTGCACCAGGGGACCCGCTCGTTCAGCGCGGACTTCGTCGCCGTCGCGGAACCCGGCCACGACCTGGCCGAACGCCACCGCTGGCTGCTCGCGAACTGCCTGGGCCAGGGCAGCGCACTGCTTGCGGGTCGCGAGGCGGGGGCGGACGGCCCGGAGGCACTCGCGCCCCACCGGTTCGTGCCCGGCAACCGGGCGACGACGACCGTCCTCCTGGACGCCCTGACCCCGGCCAGCCTCGGCGCCCTGCTCGCCCTCTACGAGCACAAGGTCTATACGCAGGCGGCCGTCTGGGGGATCAACCCCTTCGACCAGTGGGGCGTGGAACTCGGCAAGCAACTGGCCAACGAGGTGTTTCGCGCGCTCGCGGGCGGCCCGGCGGCCGGCCTTGACCCGGCTACCGCGGGCCTGGTCGCCGAGGTGCGCAAGAGCACATCCTGAGGGCCGGCGCTGCACGGCGTGGCGGAGAGTTGCCGAGCAATCCGGTTTCGGGAAAGCTAGTGCCGTATCCCGCGAGAGGCTCACACATGGCGACCGTCTACCCCGTCCCGGACTCCGCCAGGCAGCGGGCGCACCTCGACCGCGAGGCCTACCGGGAGCTGTACCGCCGCTCCATCGAGGATCCGGACGGCTTCTGGGCCGAGGAGGCGCGGCGCCGCCTCGACTGGATCGCGGAGTGGAACACGGTGTCGGAGTGGGACCTGCCGACCGGCAGGATCGCCTGGTTCCTCGGGGGACGGCTGAACGCCTGCGTCAACTGCATCGACCGGCACCTGCCCACCCGGGCCGACCAGGCGGCCATCGTCTGGGAGGGCGACGATCCGGCGGACGACGCGACCGTCACGTACCGCGAACTGCACGAGGCGGTCTGCCGCCTCGCCAACGCGCTCAGGAGCCGCGGCGTCCGCAAGGGCGACCGCGTGTGCATCTACATGCCGATGATCCCGGAGGCCGCCTACGCGATGCTCGCGTGCGCGCGCATCGGCGCAACCCATTCGGTGGTGTTCGGCGGCTTCTCCCCACAATCGCTCAAGGACCGGATCCTGGACTCGGACTGCCGCACCGTGATCACCGCCGACGAGGGCGTCCGCGGCGGCCGCATCGTCCCCCTCAAGCGCAATACGGACGAGGCGCTGATCGACTGTCCGGACGTCACGACCGTGCTCGTCGTGCGCCGTACCGGCGGCGACATCGACTGGGCGGAGGGCCGCGACGTCTGGTACCACGAACTCGTCCCCGGCCAGCCGGCGACCTGCGAACCCGAGTCGATGGACGCCGAGGACCCCCTGTTCATCCTGTACACGTCCGGCAGCACCGGCAAGCCGAAGGGCGTGCAGCACGGCACCGGCGGCTACCTCCTGCACGCCGCGATGACCCACCAGCTGATCTTCGACTACCACGACGGCGACATCTATTGGTGCACCGCGGACGTGGGTTGGATCACCGGGCACTCGTACATCGTCTACGGCCCGCTCGCGAACGGCGCCACGACGCTGATGTTCGAGGGCGTCCCCACCTACCCGGACGCGTCGCGCGCCTGGCAGGTGGTGGACAAGCACGGCGTCAACATCTTCTACACGGCCCCCACCGCCATTCGCCAGTTGATGGGACAGGGCGACGAGTACGTGCACGCGACCTCGCGCGCGACGTTGCGCGTCCTCGGCAGCGTCGGCGAGCCCATCAACCCGGAAGCCTGGGAGTGGTACCACGGCGTCGTTGGCGAGCGGCGCTGCCCGATCGTGGACACGTGGTGGCAGACCGAGACGGGCGGCATCATGATCTCGCCCCTGCCCGGCGCCACGGACCTGAAACCCGGCTCGGCCACCCTGCCGTTCCCGGGCGTGCAGCCCGCCTTGCTGGACCGCGACGGGCGGGTCATCGAGGACGCCGAGGCTTCCGGAAGCCTGGTCATCACCGCGTCCTGGCCGGGCCAGATCCGCACGGTGTACGGGGACCACCAGCGCGTCATCGACACGTACTACGCCGCGTTCCCCGGCTACTACCTCACGGGCGACGCCGCCCGCCGCGACGCGGACGGCTACTACTGGATCACCGGGCGCACCGACGACGTGATGAACGTCTCGGGGCATCGCCTCGGCACGGCCGAGGTGGAGTCCGCCCTCGTCGAGCACGAACTCGTGGCCGAGGCCGCCGTGGTCGGCTTTCCACACGAGATCAAGGGCGAGGGCATCTACGCCTACGTGACCCTGATGGCGCACGCGGAGGCGGCGCCGGACGCCCTGCACGACGAACTCATCCAGCTCGTGCGCGCCGAGATCGGGCCGTTCGCCCGTCCAGACGTGATCCAGTTCGCACCCGGACTGCCCAAGACCCGATCCGGGAAGATCATGCGTCGCATCCTGCGCAAGATCGCGGCCAACGAACTCGACGACCTGGGCGACACGACCACGCTGGCGGAGCCCGCGGTGATCGACGATCTCGTGGCGAACCGCGCCTGGGCGACGTAGGGGGTGCCGTCAGGGAGCGCGTACTCGAACAGGACGCTCGAGCCGTCAGTCAGGTCCCACCCCGCATACTTCAGGAGCGCATCGACCTTGACCCGGACGCACGCCTCGGCCGTTCCGCTCACACCGCGCCCACGGGCCGGCCGCGGGATCGCTCCCCGACTGCCAGGCGATGGGCCGCGACGCGCCAGCCGGTTTATCGAGGCCCGGCCCGGTTTGAGGCCAGGAGCTTGCGACGTGGGGGTTTTGGGCCCCCGAAAAAACCAACCCCCCCCGCAGGTGACGCAAGCAACCACCAGACGGGTGCCCAAACCCGTGGCCGCGGAGTTAGGGGCATACATTATTGAGA
>JAPPHP010000299.1:9450-17755 GCA_028821035.1 Gammaproteobacteria bacterium
GGCCTGGCTTGGGCCCGCCCGGCCCCTGGGGTTTTATCGCGGCCGGCCGGGTTTTGCGCCCTGGTGTTTGCCCGCAGGAGTTTTCGCGCCAGCGAAACTCCCAACGCGACCGTCAGGTCACGCTAGCTCCCTCGAGACGGGTCCCCTACGCGGTCGCCGCGTAGTTCGGCACTTCCTTGATGGAGAGCTTGATCCGGCCGCGCTGGTCGACGTCCAGTACGACCACGTCCACGTCCTGCCCCTCCTCGAGGTAGTCACTCACCTTCTCGACGCGCTCCTTGGCGACTTCGGAGATGTGCAGCAGGCCGTCCTTGCCCGGCAGGATGTTGACGAAGGCGCCGTAATCCACGATGCGGGCCACCTTGCCGTTGTAGATCCTGCCGACCTCGGCTTCCGCCGTGATCTCCTCGACCCGCGCCACGGCGGCGTCCCTGGAGGCCTGGTCCTCTCCGTAGACCCGCACCGTGCCGTCGTCCTCGACGTCCACTTCCGCGCCGGTCTCGTCGACGATCGAGCGGATGGTCGCACCGCCCTTGCCGATGATGTCCCGAATCTTGTCGGGATTGATCTTGAGCACGACCAGGGAGGGCGCGTTCTCCGCAAGGCTCTCCCGCGGCGCGGCGATGACCTGGTTCATCTCGCCGAGGATGTGGAGGCGAGCGGCCAGCGCCTGCTCGAGGGCGACCTCCATGATCTCCTCCGTGATCCCGTCGATCTTGATGTCCATCTGCAGCGCGGTCACGCCGTCGGCGGTCCCGGCGACCTTGAAGTCCATGTCGCCGAGATGGTCCTCGTCCCCGAGGATGTCCGTCAGCACGGCGAAGCGCTCCCCGTCCTTGACGAGGCCCATGGCGACGCCGGCCACCGCGGCGCGCACGGGTATGCCGGCGTCCATCAACGCGAGCGATGCGCCGCACACGCTCGCCATCGAACTCGAGCCGTTGCTCTCCGTGATCTCGGACACCACCCGCAGCGTGTACGGGAACGTTTCCTGGTCCGGCAGCACGGCCGAGATGCCACGCCGCGCGAGGCGCCCGTGACCGATCTCGCGCCGCTTGGGAGCGCCCAGGAAGCCGGCTTCCCCGACGCTGTACGGGGGGAAGTTGTAGTGCAGCATGAACTGGTCCTTGTAGGTCCCGTGCAGGGTCTCGACCAGCGCCGCATCGCGGAGCGTGCCCAGGGTCGCGGTCACGATCGCCTGGGTCTCCCCGCGCGTGAACATCGCCGACCCGTGCGTACGCGGCAGCAGTCCCACATCGACCGAGATGGGCCGCACGGTAGTCCGGTCGCGTCCGTCGATACGCGGCTCGCCGGCCAGCACGCGGTCCCGCACGACCCGCTTCTCCAGGCGCGCGAACTCCTCGAGCACCGCCCCGGCCTCGGGATCGTCGGCTCCCCCGCCCGCCAGTTCGCTGACCGCCTGTTCGCGTAACGCGCTCACGCGGCTCTGACGGTCCTGCTTGTCGGTGATTCGGTAGGCGTCGCCTACGGCATCGCCCACGCACCCGGCCACCTGTTCGACCAGGCCGGCGTCCGGCGTCGGCGCCTCCCAGCGCCACTTCGGCTTGCCCGCTTCCGCGGTCAGTTGCTCGATGGCCTGGATCGCGACCTGCATCTCCTGGTGCGCGTAGAGGACGCCGCCGAGCATCTGGTCCTCGGTCAGTTCGTCGGCCTCGGACTCGACCATCAGCACGGCGGAGGCCGTCCCCGCGACCACCATGTTGAGCGCGGACGCGGTGAGCGTTTCCACGCCCGGGTTCAGCAGGTAGGCACCCTCGCTGTAACCCACGCGCGCCGCCGCGATCGGTCCCCCGAAAGGCGCCCCGGACAGGGACAGCGCAGCGGAGGCGCCGATCATGGCGACAATGTCGGGATCCATGTCCCGCGCCGCCGACATGACCGTGCAGATCACCTGGACTTCGTTCATGAAGCCCTTCGGGAACAGGGGCCGGATCGGCCGGTCGATGAGCCGGCAGGTCAGCGTCTCCTTTTCCGTCGGGCGCCCTTCGCGCCGCGGGAAGCCGCCGGGGATCTTGCCCGCGGCATACATCTTCTCTTCGTAGTTGACCGTGAGGGGGAAGAACCCCTGGTCGGGCCGCGCCTCCGGAACGACCACCGCCGAGCAGAGCACGACCGTGTCACCCATGGACGCCAACACGCTCCCGGTGGCCTGCCTGGCCACCCGGTTCGCCTCGAGGACGACCTGGTGGTCGCCGTACTGAAATTCCGTTCTGACTGGATTCAACGTTTTCTCCTGTGGAGCGGACATCCGCTCACTTTGCTGTTGCGGCCCGCCGCAGCGGCGCCGCTCGAAGCGGTCTGCCCGCTTCTTTCAATGAATTCGCGCCGGGCCCGGATCAACGCCGCAGACCGAGCCTTTGTATCAGTGCCCGGTAGCGGCCGTCGTCCTTGCTGCGCAGGTAGTTGAGCAGCTTGCGACGCTGACCCACCATGCGGATCAGCCCGCGGCGCGAGTGATGGTCCTTGCCGTGGTCCCGGAAGTGCTGCTGCAACGAGTTGATGTTGTGCGTGAGCAGCGCTACCTGTACTTCAGGCGAACCGGTGTCGTTTTCGCTACGTCGATGCTCTTCGACGATCGCCCGTTTCGCTTCGGCCGTCAGCGCCATGCGTCATTCTCCATATCCGATCGCTGTGCCTGTGTTTCGTTTTGCCTACACCTGCAGGGGGCGGCCCCCTGCCTGTCGTATCTCGGGCTCACGACCGATCCGGTATCAACCGCCTCGGTGCGACCCGTCCGTCGTCGAGTATTTCCCCGACCCCCAGGAAACGTCCGCTGGGGGACGTCACCTCGTCGCGGCTCTCGCCGTTCTCGCCGTTCTCGCCGTCCGTGTCGCTCGACTGGCACCGGGCCGACGCTTCGCAGAGGCGTACCCAACCCGCCGTCGGGGCATGCGGAACGATGACGGGCTGGCCCTGCCGCAGATAGTACGCGGTGTGGTCCGTCAGGGTCACCGCGGGCCACTGCCGCACCGTGCTCGACACGGGCTGGAGCGCGGCGTCGAGCCGGTGCTCGGCGTCGGCTTCGCGCAACGCGTCGAAGGTGACGAGGTCGTCTTCGCCGAACGGCCCCGCCATCGTGCGCCGGAGGTCGGTGACGTGGGCGCCGCACCCGAGCATCTCCCCGAGTTCGTGCACGATGCAGCGCACGTACGTGCCCTTGCTGCAGTGCACGTCCAGGGTGAGCCTGTCCTCCTCGAAGGCCACGATCTCATTGGAGTAGACGGTGATCGGCCGGGCCTTGCGCTCCACCTCGACGCCCTGGCGCGCGAGCTTGTACAGCGGCTGGCCGTGGTGCTTGATGGCCGAGAACATCGACGGCACCTGCTCGATCTCGCCCCGAAACGACCCGAGCGCCCGTTCGATCGCGCGCTGCGCGAGCCGCCCCACTGGACGCTCCTCGAGGACGCTGCCGTCCGCGTCGCCGCTGTCGGTGCTGACGCCAAGCCTGACCTCGGCCACGTAACGCTTGTCCGAATCCAGCAGGAACTGCGAGAAGCGCGTCGCGGCGCCGAAACACAGCGGCAGCACTCCGGTCGCGAGCGGGTCCAGGCTGCCCGTGTGACCCACCTTGCGCGCGCGGAACAGGCGCTTGGCGGTCTGGACGGCCGCGCTGGAACTCATGCCCTTTGGCTTGTCGAGCGCCACCACCCCCGACACATCCCGGCCTCGAGCGGCCCGCCTGCGCGCCATCAGCGTCCCGGCGGGGTCAGCGGTCCCGCCGCCTCCGTCTGCCCGCGGCCTTCCCGCGCGTGGCCTTTCTGCGTGTGCTCTTCCTGCGCTTGGCCTTCCACGGCGCGGTCGATGAGGGCCTCGATACGCGAACCGGACTCCACGAGATCGTCGTAGTGGAAGCGGAGGCGCGGGGTCGTGCGCAGGTTGCCGCGCCGCGCCAGCCTGGAGCGCAGGAACCCGGCCGCGTGGTCGAGCGCCGCGACCAACGCCTCCCGGTCGTTCTCGGACCGGGCCGACAGCGAACTGACGTACACGTCCGCGCGACTCATGTCGCGGTTCACGCGCACGTCCGTCACGCTGGTCATGCCGATACGCGGGTCGCGCACGTCGGACAGGAGGGCGCGCGCGATTTCGTCCCGGACGAAGTCGGCCAGCCGGAGGTCGCGTTCGGCGTTGCGGATGGGGGATCGCATGGTCGGTTCGCTTCTGAGTCGTTTCTGGTTCAGCTACAGGGCCCGCGCCACTTCCCTGGACTCGAAGACCTCGATCCGGTCCCCCACGCGCACGTCGTTGTAGTTGCGCACGCCAATGCCGCATTCGAGGCCGTTGCGGACTTCGCTCACGTCGTCCTTGAAACGGCGCAGCGACTCCAGTTCGCCTTCGAAGATGACCACGTTGTCGCGCAACACGCGGATCTTCTTGTTCCGGGCGACGGAGCCGTCGACCACCATGCACCCGGCGACCTGGCCGAAGCGCGGCGACCGGAACACGTCCCGTACCTCCGCCGTGCCGACGATCTCTTCTCGCACCTCCGGTGCGAGCATGTCCTGCAGGATCATCCGGATGTCGTCGAGCAGCTCGTAGATCACGCTGTAGTAACGCAGGTCGATGCCCTCGCGCTCGATGACCGACTTGGCCTTGGTGTCGGCCCGCACGTTGAAACCGAAGATGGCGGCGCCGTACGTCATCGCGAGGGTCGCATCCGACTCCGTGATGCCGCCCACCCCGGTGCCGAGGAGGTTGACCGCCACCTCGTCGTTGCCGAGCTCCGCGCAGGCCTGGGTGATCGCCTCGAGCGAACCGCGGACATCGGCCTTCAGCACGAGTTTCAGGACGCGTTTCTCGCCCTCTCCCAGGTTCGCGAACAGGTTCTCGATCTTCGCCGCCTGCTGCTTGGCGAGCCGCTGCTCCTGGCTCCTGGTCGCGCGCAGCTCCGCGAGTTCCCGGGCGCGCCGCTCGTCGGCCACGACGGAGAAGTCGTCCCCGGCCTCGGGAGTCCCGTTCAGCCCAAGCAACTCGACCGGCACCGACGGGCCGGCTTCGCTCACGGGATCGCCCCGTTCGTTGAGCATCAGCCGCACGCGTCCAAAGCGCTCCCCCGCGATGAGGACGTCCCCGCGCCGCAACACCCCGTTCTGCACGAGCATGGTCGCCACCGGACCGCGGCCCCGGTCGAGACGCGACTCGACGACGATGCCGCGCCCCGGCACGTCGCGGGCGGCGCGGAGTTCGAGCAGCTCCGCCTGCAGGTTGATGCTCTCGAGGAGGTTGTCAACGCCCTGTCCCGTCTGCGCCGAGACCTCGATGAACTGCGTGTCGCCTCCGAGTTCCTCGGGAATGACTTCGAGTGCGACCAGTTCGTTCTTGATTCGCGCCGGGTCGACCCCCTCGAGGTCCATCTTGTTGATGGCCACGATGATGGGCACCCCGGCCGCCTTGGCGTGCTGCACCGCCTCCACGGTCTGCGGCATGACTCCGTCGTCCCCGGCCACGACGAGGATGACGATGTCCGTGGATTTCGCGCCCCGCGCGCGCATCGCGGTGAACGCGGCGTGACCCGGGGTGTCGAGAAAGCTGATGTCGCCGTGCTCCGTCGAGACGCGGTAGGCGCCGATGTGCTGCGTGATGCCGCCGGCCTCTCCGGCGACGATGCGCGAGTTGCGGATGTAGTCGAGGAGCGATGTCTTGCCGTGGTCCACGTGCCCCATCACGGTCACCACCGGAGACCGGGGCTCCACGTTGCCCTCGATCCTGAGCGACTCCTCGTGCTCGTGTTCGACCTCGTCGGCGACCACGAGCTTGACCCTGTGACCCATCTCCTCCACGAGGAGCGAGGCCGTGTCCTGGTCGAGGGTCTGGTTGATCGTCGCCATCACGCCCATGTCCATGAGGGTCTTGATGACCTCGCCGGCCTTCACGCTCATGCGCCGGGCCAGCTCGCCGACCTGGATGGCCTCGCCTAGTTCGACCTCGCGCTGAACGGCGTCCTGGGGCCGCTCGAACTCGCCGCCGCGGGTCTCGACCGAAATGCGGGAGGGCGCCCGGCGCCGCATGCGCGGCGACCTGCGCTTCATGGACAACTCGCCCCGGCGGCGCGCGCCGAACCCCGACTCCTTCGTACGCTCGCGCTCCTTCGTCCTGTCCTTGGCCCGCTTGCCGCCCCGCTCCTGCGCCTGCGCCTCGGCCTGGGCGCGCGCCGCGGCCTCGGTCACGGACTGTTCCTCGGTCTTCGTCTGTTCCGCGCGCTGCGACGCTTCGGCCTGCTTCTGCAGTTCCTCCTCGCGGCGCTTCGCCTCGACCTCCGCCTCGCGGGCACGCTCCCTCTCCCGCTCCTGCTCCTTCTCCGCCTGCTCCTCCGCCTTGCGGGCCGCCAGCCGGCGAACGTCCTCTTCGGCGCTCTTGCGGGCGAGCTCCTGCTGGCGGATACGTTCCGCCTCCAGCTCGACCTGACCGACCTGCGGCGGCGCGGCGGTCGAAGCGTCCGGCTCCGCCTCGGTCCGTGGCGTCGCCTTGACGTAGGTACGTCGGCGCTTGCTCTGGACCTGGATGGTCCGGCCCCCGCCTCGACCCTGGCCCGTCTTCAGCGTGGTCACGGATGTCCGCTTCAGCGTGATGCGGCTGGGCGCACTGCCCTGCGCTTCCTTGCGGTGGTTCAGGAACTCGAGCAGGCGCTGCCGCTCCTGGTCGGTGACGGGCTCGTCCTCGTCCTGTTGGGGCAGGCCGGCGTCCCGCATCTGCTGGAGCAGCCGGTCCGCCGAGGCCCCGACCGCGGCCGCGAGCTGCTTGACCGTTACTTCGCTCATATTCAGCCGGTCCCCTCGCCGCCGCCGACCGCGGCGGTGTCACCAGCAGCGGCCGCGAAATCCCCTTGTTCGGTCCCGGGCACGGCGGCCCCGGTTGTTTCACCCGCCTCTTCACCCGCCTCTTCACCCGCCTCGTCTTCGAACCACGGCGCGCGGGCCGTCATGATGAGTGCGCTGGCGCGCTCCTCGCCGATGCTCTCGTCGATGTCGAGCAGGTCGGGCGTGGCGAGCTCCGCCAGGTCTTCCATGGTCACGACGCCATTGCCGGCCAGCGTGTAGGCGAGGTCCCGGTCCATGCCTTCCATGCTCAGGAGGTCCGGGGCCGGCTCCCCTTCCGCCAGCAGGCCCCCGGAGGCGATCGCCTTCGTCAGCAGCGCGTCCTTCGCGCGCTGCCGGAGTTCCTCGACGATCTCCTCGTCGAAGCCTTCGATCGCGCGCAGTTCCTCGATCGGGACGTAGGCGACCTCCTCGACGGTCGTGAAGCCCTCCTCCGCCAGCACCGCGGCCACGTTCTCGTCGACCGACAGGGCCTCCATGAAGACCTCCATGTAGGAGAGCGCTTCTTCCTCCTGCTGCCGTGCGGCGTCCTCCTCGGTCATGATGTTCAGCTCCCAGCCAGTGAGCTGGCTGGCGAGGCGGACGTTCTCGCCTCTCTGACCGATGGCCTGCGCCAGGTTGTCCTCGGCCACGGCGATGTCCATCGCGTGGGTGTCCTCGTCGAGGACGATGCTGGCCACTTCGGCCGGTTGCATCGCGTTGATGGCCAGTTGCGCCGGGTTTTCGTTCCACGGCACGATGTCCACCCGTTCCCCGGCCAACTCTCCCGAGACCGCCTGCACGCGCGAGCCACGCATGCCCACGCAGGCACCGACCGGGTCTATGCGTCCGTCGTTCGTGTACACGGCGATCTTCGCGCGGGACCCGGGGTTGCGGGCCGCCGCCCGTATCTCGATCACGTCCTCGGCGATCTCCGGGACCTCCACCTTGAAGAGTTCGATGAGCATCTCGGAGGTGGTACGGCTGAGGATGAGCTGCGGCCCCCGGGCCTCGGGGCGCACGTCGACGAGCAGGGCGCGCAGCCGGTCGCCCATCCGGAACGTCTCGCGCGGGATCATGCTGCCGCGCATGAGGATCGCCTCCGCGTTGCCGCCGAGGTCCACGATGACGGCGTCGCGGGTCACCTTCTTGACGGTGCCGCTGACGAGCTGGTTCACCCTCGGCAGGTACTTCTCGAGCACCTGGGCCCGCTCCGCCTCGCGCACCTTCTGCGTCAACACCTGCCGCGCGGCCTGCGCCGCGATGCGGCCGAACTCCACCGACTCGACGGGAATCTCGTGGAAGTCGCCGATGCCGAGCGCGGGATTCCGCTCGCTGGCCTCCTCCGGGGTCAGCTCCGCGTCCGGGTTCGGCATCTCGTCCTCTTCGAGCTCACGGTCCGGGTCGATGACCTCCCAACGCCGGAACGTCTCGTAGCTGCCGCTCTCGCGGTCGATGGCGACCCGGAACTCGGCGTCCTCCTGGTACCGCTT
>JAPPHP010000154.1 GCA_028821035.1 Gammaproteobacteria bacterium
GGCTTCGCGTTCGCGTCCGGCTGCGTGGCGACGACGACCGTCATGCACCTCGTCAGGGCGGGCGAGCACGTGGTGGCCTGCGACGACCTCTACGGGGGCAGCTTCCGCCTGTTCGACCGGGTGCTGGCGGACCACGGCCTCCGCTTCAGCTACGTGGACCTGTCCGACCCGTCGGCCCTCGAGGCCGCGATGCTGCCCGAAACCCGCCTCGTCTGGATCGAGACACCGACCAACCCCCTGCTGAAGCTCATCGACATCGAGGCGGCGGCCCGCATCGCCCACGACCGCGGCGCACTGCTGGCCGTCGACAACACGTTCATGAGCCCCTACTTCCAGCGGCCCCTCGCGCTCGGCGCGGACCTGGTTGCCCACTCCACGACCAAGTACGTCGCCGGCCACAGCGACCTGGTCGGCGGCGCGGTGGTGACGGACGACGAGGAGCTGGCCGAGTCGCTGGCCTTTCTCTCCAATTCGGTCGGCGGCGTCCAGAGCACGTTCGACTCCTGGCTCTGCATGCGCAGCCTCAAGACGCTCGCCCTGCGCATGCAGGCCCACGAACGCAACGCGCTCTCGGTGGCACGTTTTCTCGAGGGGCACGATCGCGTGGCGGAGACGATCTACCCCGGCCTGCCGTCCCACCCCCAGCACGCCCTGGCGGCCCACCAGATGAGCGGGTTCGGGGGCATGGTGTCGTTCCGGTTGCGCGGGGACCTTGCGGCCGTCAAGCGGTTCCTCGCCCGGCTGGAGATCTTCACCCTCGCCGAAAGTCTCGGCGGCGTGGAGTCGCTGGTGGAGCATCCGGCCATCATGACCCATGCCAGCCTCCCGGCGGAGCAGCGCGAGGCCCTCGGCATCGGCGACGACCTGGTCCGGCTGTCGGTGGGCATCGAGACCGGGGCGGACCTGATCCAGGATCTCGAGACCGCCCTCGCGGCGGCGTGACCGTGACCGCACGGGGAGAGCCTTCAGCCGGGGAGCGCGAGGGGCGTGCCCCTCGCAAGAGAGAGCCCGACCCTGTCATCGACGACATCGGAAGGCGCGTCGCCGACGCCGGCTCGATCGAGCGGGCGGCTGTCGTCCCGGGCCTGTTCGTCGCGTGGTGCGTGAACCTGGGCCTGATCAGCGAAACCGTCGCGCGCGACGAGGCCCGTGCCGTCGTGCGTCTCAAGGTGCGCGAGATCGGCGGAGCGGAGTTCCTCGTTTCGGCATGCGGCGGCGTACTCGACGACCGGGTCCTGTCCGAAGTCGGGCTCGACTTCGCCCGCGGCCATTACGCCGCGTACCGCGAATTCGCCGAGGCTTCCCTGCCAACGCCGGTCGAGGACACCTGGGGCAACTACGACCGTGTCGCACCGTGGCTGACCGCGCGTTACATGGGCCGGGCACGGCGTCGGCGCAGGTTCGACTGGCGGCCCTGGAAATGGCGGAAGTGACCGACGCCGTGCTCGCCGCCCGGGCCAAGTGGCGGTTCCGGGGAGCGGGGCGTCCGTCGTTCGCTCCCGCGCCGGGTCCCGGCCAGGAGTCGGTCTGGGACTATCCCCGTCCGCCCCGCGTGGCGCCGGACGCGCGACGGGTACGGGTCATGCACGGGGCGCGCGTCCTCGCCGACTCCATCCGCGCGCTACGGGTGCTGGAGACGGCCTCTCCCCCCGCCTTCTACCTGCCGCCGGACGACGTGGAGGACGCCCTCCTGCGTCCTTCCGGGCGCACGACGTTCTGCGAGTGGAAGGGACTCGCCCGCGAGTTCGACGCCACCGATCGCGACGGCGTCGCCTGGACCTACGTCGACACGTTCCCCGAGTTCACCCGTATCGCCGGCTACTTCTCCTTCTATCCGGGACGCGTGCACTGCACCGTGGAAGGGGAAACCGTGCGGCCGCAGGCGGGCGACTACTACGGCGGCTGGGTCACCGGCGAAGTCCTCGGCCCCATGAAAGGCGCGCCAGGCTCGGCGTGGTGGTGACCTTCACGCCACGTGACGCCCGCATCTACCGGCCCTACCCCGGCGAGGCGCCGTGGCCCGACGCGGACCCCGTGTGGACCCGGGTCGCGAAACTGGACGACGCCGTCGTCGGCGCCTACGAGATCGAAAGGCTCTCCGCGCTCCGTTTCCGCGTGAAGGCACTGTGGGTGGACGCCGACTTCCGCGGCAGGGGGCTCGGCCGCTGGCTCCTCGGCCACGCGATCGGCACCGCCGAGAGCCAGGGCGGCCGCGAAATCGAGGCTGCCGCCGGCGTGCCTTTCTACCGACGTCACGGGTTCCGACCCGTCGGCGACGATGCCCTGGACCTCTGCCTGTTCGTGCTGAGCCCCGAATAGCGCGTTCCTTCCCAAGGCGCCTCCGAATGGTGGCTGCCGCGCCATCCCTTTACACTCACCGGTTACCGCACCGATAGAGGGAAAGCCATGAACGGTTATGACCTGATCGCCCACTGCCTCAAGGCCGAAGGGGTCACCTGGATGCCGTGCTTCCCGGCCAATCCCCTCATCGAGGCCGCCGCCCGAGTCGGCATCCGGCCGCTGGTGTTCCGCCAGGAACGCGGCGCCATCAACGCCGCCGACGGCTACAGCCGGCAGACGCGCGGCCAGCCCGTGGGCGTATTCGCCTCCCAGTCCGGACCGGGCGTCGAGAACTCGTTCGGCGGCATCGCGCAGGCCTGGGGCGAAGCCGTACCCCTCGTCTTCCTGCCCGGCGGCAGCGGCCTCGGCAGCTACGACGTCCGGCCGAACTTCTCCGCCGCGAGGAACTACGCGTCCGTCACCAAGCTCGCGCTCTCCATCGACCGCAGCGACCGCGTCGGGACGCAGATCCGGCGCGCCTTCCACACCGCGCGCCAGGGCCGCCCCGGCCCCGTTCTCGTGGAGATGCATGGCGACGTGCTCGGACAGGAGGTCCCGGAGGGCGCCGCGGAGCGCTATCGGCCGTCCACCACCATGCGTTCCGTGCCGTCCCGCGGCGACATCCGGGACGCGGTCGAGGCCCTGCTCAACGCCCGGCGACCCGTCATCTGGGCGGGCCAGGGCGTTCTGTACGCGGACGCGTGCGCCGAGCTTCGGACGTTCGCGGAACTGGCGCAGATCCCGGTGATTACGACCATGCAGGGCAAGAGCGCCTTCCCGGACGACCACCCGCTGGCCCTGGGCTCCGCCAACCGGACGGCCCCGAAGGCGGTGTTCAAGTGGCTCGGCGCGGCGGACACGGTACTCGCCATCGGCTCCGGGCTCACCCGCACCGTGTTCGGTCTGCCGATCCCGGACGGCAAGTTCCTCATCCATTCCAACGCCAACGCGGAGGACATCAACAAGGACTACGCGGCCGACCTCGGCCTGGTGGGAGACGCCAGGCTGACGCTCGAAGCGATGATCGACGAACTTCGCGCGCGGGTCGGCGAGGACGGTCGGCCCGAGGACACGCGCACGGTCGAGGAAATCGCGGCGACCCACCGCGAGTGGCTCGCCGAGTGGGCGGCGCTCCTGAACTCGGACGAGGTACCCATCAACCCGTACCGCGTCATCCACGAGATCAACCGGCACGTGGACCATGCCGGCAGCGTCCTGACCCACGACGCCGGCAACCCCCGCGACCAGATCATGCCCTTCTACCGGGCGAGCGCGCCCGGCGGTTACATCGGCTGGGGCAAGACGACGCATCTCGGCTACGGGATCCCCCTCGCCATCGGCGCGAAGATGGCGCACCCGGACCGGTTCTGCCTGAACTTCATGGGCGACCTCGCCTTTGGCCACACAGGCCTGGAGCTTGAGACCGCCGTCCGTGCGGGCCTGCCCATCACCACCGTCGTGATCAACAACCGCACGATGGGCGGCTACGACGAGAAGATGCCGGTGGCCATGGAACAATACGGCGTCGGCAACCAGTCCGGGGACTACGCCGGCGTCGCCAAGGCGCTCGGCGCCCGCTCCATCCGGATCAACGAACCCAACCGGATCGGCCCGGCCCTCAGGTCCGCGATGCGCGCGAACGCCGAGGGGCAGGTCGCGATGATCGAGATCGCGACCCGGCAGGAGACGCGGTTCTCGACGTATCCGGGATTGCTGACGCCGGCCTAGCCGGTCGAGAGCCGTACTCCGTCACTCGCGCACCACGATGGACGTACGCGCGGCGGAGGCTCGCCTTCGTCTCCGCCGCGTAGTACATTGTCTTACATGACAACCTTGACCATTCGACTCGACGACCGACTCGACGCGGAGTTGCGCGACTTCGTGGCACGAACCGGGCGCCGCAAGAGCGAGTTCGCTCGCGAGGCCCTGAAGCGCCAACTTGCTTTAGCACGTCTGGAAGAGATCACGAGGCACGTGGCCCCCTTCGCAGAGGCACGCGGCTGGCTGACCGATGAAGACGTGTTCAGGGCGCTCTCTTGATCCACTCAGCCCGCGGCTGATCACAGCTTCCAGGCCCGAACTCACCGCCCGGCGGACGCATGAGAGTCCTATTGGACACCAATGTGCTCGTGGCCGCGTTTGCCACACGTGGGCTATGCCAGGATGTCCTCGGCACGGTGATCGCGAACCACGCGTTGCTGCTCGGCTCGACGAACCTGGAAGAACTGAACCGGGTGCTGAGCGCGAAACTCCGAATGCCGCCAGATCGCGTGAACGAAGTGGCTGAGTTCGTTCGACAACACGCCGAGATCGTCACCCCCTCCGTCCCCGCGGCCTGGCCCGAAGGTGACCCCGACGATCGATGGGTAGTGGCGGCAGCATTGGACGCGTCCGCCGACCTGATCGTTAGCGGCGACCAGAAGCTGATCGCTGCGGCCGAAGGAAGGCAGTTGCGCGTGATTACGCCTCGGCAGTTCTGGGAGCTCCTGCATCGTGGCGAGCCCTGACGCGTCGGATACGGACGCGCTCGAGTCCCGCATCCTCGAGATCGCCCGGGCCGTAGAGGCGGCCGGCGGCCGTGCGCTCGCCGTCGGCGGCTATGTGCGCGACCGGCTCCTCGGTCAGGCGTCCAAGGACTACGACATTGAGGTCTTCGGCCTGGGACTCGACGCCCTGCAGACCATCCTCGGGCGTTTCGGCCGCGTGCTTACCGTGGGCCGCGCGTTCGGCGTCCTGCGCCTCGCCGATCTGGATGTCGACTTCTCCCTGCCGAGGCGGGACAGCAAGGTCGGTCCGGGCCACCGCGGCTTCGACGTCGACGTGGACCCCACGCTCGACTTCGCCACGGCCGCGCGGCGGCGCGACCTGACGGTCAACAGCATGGGTCTCGATCCGCTCACGGACGAGATCCTCGATCCGCACGGCGGCCGGGAAGACCTCGAACGCAGGGTCCTGCGGGCGGTCGACTCGGGGACGTTCGCGGAGGATCCGTTGCGCGGTCTGCGCGTCGCGCAGTTCAGCGCGCGCCTCGGGATGCATCCGGACGACGAACTCCTCGCGCTCTGCCACGAACTCGATCTGTCCGAGGTCTCCCCCGAGCGCATCCTGGAGGAGTTCCGCAAGCTCCTCCTCAAGGGCGTGCGTCCCTCCCTTGGATTCGCCTTCCTGAGGGAATCCAGGCTGCTTCGGTTCTTCCCGGAGCTCGAGGCGCTGATCGACGTCCCCCAGGACCCGGCCTGGCATCCCGAAGGGGACGTCTGGACCCACAACCTGATGGTGGTGGACGAGGCGGCCCGGCTGCGCCAGGGCGACGGCGACGACCGGGCGCTGATGTTTGGCGCGCTGTGCCACGATCTCGGGAAACCCGGGACCACCGCCGTACGTGGGGGCCGCGTACGCTCCCCGTCACATTCGAAGGCCGGCATCGCTCCGACCCGCTCGCTGCTCGCCCGGATGCGGGCACCCAACGAGCTGGTCGAGCGCACCTGCGCCCTGGTCGAACACCACCTCGCCCCTGCCCTGTTTGACAAGGACGGCGCGAAGGCCGGCGCCTACCGGCGCCTTGCCCGGCGCCTCGCGCCAGCGGGAGTCAGCATGGAACTCCTCGCCAGGGTCGCGCGCGCCGACCACTTCGGGCGCACGACCGCCGAGGCTCTCCGACGCGAGTTTCCGGCGGGGGACAGATTCCTCGCCCGGGCGCGCGAACTCGAAGTCGTGGAAGACGCGCCCCGCGACGCCGTGCAGGGACGGCATCTCATCGCCCGCGGCCTTGTGCCTGGCCCGAGTTTCGGCCCGTTGCTCGCACGCTGTCGCGAGCTTCAGGACGAGCGCGGGTGGCGGGACCCCGACCGTATCCTGGACGTAGTCCTCGCCGAACGCGAGGCGTAGCGCTCGCCCGGGCCCGTCACATGTTGTCCGTACGGGCCGCCCGTCCGAGATAGCCGCCGTGGTGGCGCATGCCCCAGTCGCGGCGCGTCACCCCCTTCACCTCCATCAGCGCCAGCGCCACCGCGTCGCTGATGGCGAGCATCACCGCGATGGACGAACTCGGCGTGAGGTCGAGGGGACAGGCTTCCTCGACCACGCCCATGTCGAGGACGAGGTCCGACAGGCCGCGCAGGTCCGAGTCCGGGTGCGAAGTGACGCCGATGATCCCCGTCACGCCCAGGTGACGCGACAGCTCGAGAATCTCGAGCACCTCCTTCGACTTGCCGCTCGTCGAGAACGCGATCATGACGTCGTTGCGGTCCACCAGACCGAGGTCGCCGTGGGCCGCTTCCGAGGGGTGCACGAACACCGCCGGCGTCGCCGTCGAGCACAGCGTCGCCGCGAACTTCCGGGCAATGTGTCCCGCCTTCCCGATGCCCGTGGCGATCACCTTGCCCTGGCATGCCTCGAGCATCGCGACCGCCGCCACGTAGTCGTCGGTGACTTCGATCCGCGACACCGCCAGCGCCTCGGCCGCGATCACCGACTGCATCCGTTGCCTGATGTCCACTCTTCGTCCCCCGCCAGGAGCCTGCGATGGTCGCCGGTATGCCGGGCGTTTGACAAGACTCGGGGCCTTCCACAGAGTGCCCGTCCCATGGAGGCGATGCCATTGCCGCGTCGAGTCCACCCCGGTGCGGGCCGGCTGCCCATGGTCGAGGGCGGCTGGGAGTGGACCGGCACGAGCACGCCGCGGCTTGCGCGCGCCGCCCACCGGCTGCGGGACCAGGTTGCCGGAGTGGCCGGAGCCGGGCGTGGTTGCCACGTCTCGATTTCATGCGGCGTGTCCGCGGAGTTCCCGGCGCTGGGCGATGACGACAGTTACAGGCTGGCGATCGACCGGCGGGAAGCGCGCGTAGAGGCCCCGCAGGAATGGGGTGTGCTGCGCGCCTTCGCCACGCTCACGCAGTTGGTGCAGGCCGACGCCGATGGTCCTTGCCTCCCGGTCCTGACCGTCGATGACGCACCCCGCTTCCCCTGGCGCGGGTTGATGATCGACACCGCCCGGCACTTCGTGCGCACCGAGACGCTGCTGCGCACCCTCGACGCCATGGCGCTCTTCAAGCTCAACGTCCTGCACCTGCACCTTTCCGACGACCAGGCCTTCCGTTTCGCTTCCCGCGCCTTTCCGGAACTCGCCGACGCGAAGCGGCACTACAGCGCCGCGGAACTGCGCGCGCTGGTGCACGAAGCGGCGGACCGAGGCATCCGCGTCGTGCCGGAGCTGGACGTCCCGGGCCACGTGGCGAGCTGGCTCGCGGTCCACCCCGAGTGGGGGCTGGGCGAAGCCGTCACCGCCCCGGCGACGCGTTTCGGTCCCCACTCCTGCTGCCTCGATCCGGACAACCCGAGCGCCGTGCAGGCGGCGCAGGCGCTCTTCGGCGAACTCGCCGAGGTCTTCCCCGATCGGTTCGTCCACTTCGGGGGCGACGAGGTGCAGCTTCCCGGCGGCGACGAGACCGGGGAACTGCAGGCGGCGTTCAACGCGCCCGTGGTGGCGCGGCTGGGCGAACTCGGCAGGACACCGGTCGCCTGGGACGAGGCGATCCATCCGGATCTTCCGCGGGACGTCGTGATCCAGTCCTGGCGGGGCACGTCGGCACGGGCGCGGGCTCTCGCCGCGGGGTTCGACACCGTCCACTCCGCCGGCTACTACCTCGACCTGTCTTATCCGGCGGACCTCCACTATCTCTCGGATCCGCAGCACGGCCCGGACCCGGACCTGCTCGCCGACCCGCGCCTCGCCCACGTGCGTCCCGGGCTCGACATGCTGCAGCATGTCTGGAGGTCCGATCCCGCGGCCGCGCCCACCGCGCCGGACAGCGGGCGCGTTCTCGGCGCCGAGGCGTGCATGTGGACAGAACTGGTTACCGACGACCTCCTGCCGCTCAGGGTGTGGAGCCGCATGCCCGCCATCGCGGAGCGTCTCTGGTCCGACGCCGCCGTCCGCGACGTGGACGGCATGTACCGCCGGCTCGCGGCCGGTCATGCGCGTCTCGCGAGTACGGGAATCGTCGACCTCGACGCCGTGACTACCCGTGGGCTCGAGCGTCTGGGGCTGAGCGCGGCCGACCGCGCCGAACTCGCGCCGCTCCTCGACGCCCTCGAACCCGTTAAGTGGTATGCGCGCCTGCTCGGTCCGGCCGCCATGGCCCGACGGTCGGCCGGCGAGGCCGAGGACGCCGCCGCACGGCCCTACGACACCACCACCGAACTGAACCGCGTCATCGACCTGCTCCCCCCGGAGAGCCTCGCCGCGCGGCGGCTGGCCCGTGAAACCGATGTCGGCAAGCTGCGCGAGACGGCGGCCGGCTGGCGGCGCCAGCGCCGGTGCATCGAGCGGCTCGGCGCCACGGTGCCCGCGATCGCGGAACTCGACGGCGTGTCGACCGTGCTGCGAGACCTCGCCGAGGTGCTCGACCGATTCCTCGACGGAGAACCGGCCGACGTCCCGGACGACGCGTTCGAGCCGCGTGGCGAGTACGTCCTCGCGGTCGCCGGTGCGCTCGCCGCACGGTTCGCCGCGTGAACCCGGCGGACATGCTCGACCACTGGCCCGAGGCCGCCGGACTCGCCATACGTCCGTTGCAGGGCGGCCACGTCAACCGGACTTATGCGGTGGGGGACGCCGTGGGCAACGACCGCTTCGTCCTGCAGTGCATCAACGGGCATGTTTTCACCAATCCCGAGGGCGTGATGCGCAACCTGGGGAAGCTCCTGGGGCGCCATCCCGGGATCGTCGCGCCCTTGCCGACGCGCGCGGGAAACCTCTGGGCGACGGACGAGGCCGGGGAACTCTGGCGGTTGTTTCCGTTCGTCGACGCGCGCAACCTGCAGCAACTGCCGGACGCGCTGGCCGATCCCGCCGGCTTCGCTTTCGGGGGCTTTCACGCCGCGGTCGCCGACATGGACGACGACCTCGAGCCGGTCATCGACGGCTTTCACGACCTGTCCCGCTACCTCGACGCACTCCGGGCCGCCGCGCCGGAAGCCTCCGCGGACGTCGACTTCGTGGCGGACCGCGGCGCGTTCCGGTTCCCGGACAGTCGCACGGTCATTCACGGCGACTGCAAGGTGAACAACCTGCTGTTCCATCCGGAGGAGCCGCGCGTCACGCACCTGATCGATCTCGACACCGCCATGCACGGACACCCCGCCTGGGACTTCGGCGACCTCGTCCGGTCCGTGGCGAGCGGGGCCGAGGAAGCCGGTTCGGCGCCCGACGTATCCCTCTCTACTTTCGAACGGGTGGCGTTCGGTTTCGCCCGGGGCGCCGGCGGGATCGTCGATCCGGAGGCGTTCGCGGCCGCTCCGGGGCACATGAGCTTCATGCTGGGCGTCCGTTTCCTGACCGATCATTACGCGGGAGACCGCTACTTCCGTGTCGACTATCGCGGCCAGAACCTCGAGCGCGCCCGCTCCCAGCTCGGCGCGGCGCGGCGCTTCGATGCTCTGGAGACAGCGTTCGAGGACACCCTGCACCATGTGACCGCCGCGGTCGTGTAGGCTCCATGCCATGCCCTGGCTCGCTATCCCCTACCGCCGCGCAGTTCCGCTGGCCGCTATCCTCTTCGGTGGCTGCGCCCTGCTCGCCGGTTGCTCGGCCCCCTCCCGGCCGCCGCAGTTCCTGTCCGGCCCTGACCTGGTCTATCCGCCCGCCGCAAGGGCCGCCGGAATCGAAGGTCACGTGGTCGTCCGCTACGACGTCACGGCCGAAGGCGCCGTCGCCAACCCGGTAGTCGTCGAGTCGGAACCCGCGGGAACCTTCGACGCGGCCGCGCTCGCGTCCCTGTCCCGCTGGCGGTTCCGGCCACGCATCGAGACCGGCCAGGCGGTATCCGCCCCGAACCGTGTCAGCACCCTGCGCTTCAGACTTGGAGAAGGCGATGAATATGCAGGCTATTGATCCGACCACCCTGCCTCGGGTACTCGCCATAGCGGCGATACTGGCCCTCGCGGCCGGTTGTTCCTCGGAGTTCTCCCCGGTCACCGGCTGTGAACCGGGGCTCGGCATCGATGTCGACTGCCAGTTCCAGAATCCGGAGGACCTGGCCCTCGCCCCGGACGGCCGAATCCTCGTCAGCCAGTTCGGCGACATGGAGGGTGCGGTGAGCGGGAGCCTGGCTACCTACGATCCCGGTCCCCGTACGCTGACCGTACTCTTCCCGGCAGCGGACGCCGCGGCCGAACCGACGTTTTCGGAGTGGGGCGATCCCGCCTGCAGTCCGCCGGACGCCGCAACCTTCTCGCCCCACGGCATCGACATCGAGACGCGCGCCGACGGCCGCCACGAACTCGCGGTCGTCAACCACGGCGGACGCGAGTCGGTGGAACTCTTCGAGATGTTCGACGACGGCTCGCTCGCCTGGCGGGGCTGCGTGATAGCCCCCGAGGAGGGCTTCTTCAACGATGTCGTCCTCCTGCGCGACGGCGGCTTCTGGGCAACCCAGATGTTCCCGCGCGACGGCATGCCGTTCTCGCTGTTCAGCGCATTGCTCGGTTCCGACACCGGCTGGGTCTACGCCTGGTCGCCGGACGGCGGGTTCGAGAAGATCGACGGCACCGACGCGCCCATGCCGAACGGCATCGAGAAGTCCGACGACGAGCGGTACCTCTATCTCAACGTCTATGGCTCGGGCGGCGTCCGCAAGATCGACGTGGCCACCGGCGAGACGGTGGCAACCGCGGACCTCGATCCGGTCGACAACACGACGTGGGGGGAGGACGGACGCCTCCTCGCCGCCGCCCACACCGGGGGCATGGGCGAGATGTTGGCCTGCCAAGGCCTCACGGAAGGCTCCTGCGGCATGCCCTTCGAGATCGTGGCGCTCGACCCCGACGACCTCTCCCAACAGGTGCTGATCTCCCACGCCGGCGCACCGATGGGGGGCGTCACCGTCGCGCTGCAGCGCGATGGCGTGTTCTACCTGGGCACCTTCCTGGGCGACCGGATCGGGATCGTGGACCTTTCGGAGTAAGGCCTAGGCGGCGGAGGTCCGCGCGGCGTCCCAGGCCCCGAACGAGCCGCCCTCCTCCGCCAGCCGCTTCAGCAGCGGCGCCGGTCGCCACGTGTCTCCGTACTCCTGGTGGAACGCCAGGATGTCACGGTAGACGTTCTCGAGACCCACCTGGTCCGCGTAGTACATCGGGCCGCCGCGGTACTTCGGGAAGCCATAGCCGTAGGCGTACACCACGTCCATGTCGCTCGCCCGCAGCGCAACTCCGTCGTCGAGCAGTTGCGCGCCGATGTTGATGAGCGGATAGAGGCACCGCTTCAGCACCTCGGCATCGCCGATCTCACGCCGGGCGATACCGAGTTCCGCGGAGGTCTCCTCGATGATCCTCGCCACATCCGGGTCGGGCTCCCCGCGACGGCTGCCCTCCGGATAGCTGTAGTAGCCGGCGTTCGTTTTCTGCCCGTAGCGACCCAGCTCGCAGAGCTTGTCCGGGACTACGGCCGTCAGCGGTTTGTCCGCGTCCGCCACGCCGGCCATCTTGCGCGCCCGCCAACCCAGGTCCAGACCCACCAGGTCGTTCATCGCGAACGGGCCCATGTTGAAGCCGAAGTCCCGGATCACCCGGTCCACCTGTTCCGGTAGCGCGCCGTGCAGGATGATCTCGCCGGCCTGGCTCGTGTAGCCGCCCAGCATGCGGTTGCCGATGAAGCCCGGGGCGTTCGCGGATAGCACGGGGATCTTGCCGATGGCCTTGCCCAGCGCCATGACGGTGGCGAGGGTCTCCTTGCCGGTCTCCGCGCCCCGCACCACCTCGAGCTGCTGCATGATGTTGGCTGGGCTGAAGAAGTGCATGCCGATCACGTCGCCGGGGCGTTCCGTCATGGCGGCCATCTGGTCGAGGTCGAGCGCCGAGGTGTTGCTCGCGAGGACGGCCCCGGGTTTCATCGTCGCGTCGAGCCGCTCGAAGATCTGCTTCTTCAGGTCGAGGTTCTCGTAGACCGCCTCGACGACCACGTCCGCATCGCCGATCGCCTCGTAGTCCAGCACGCCCTCGATGCGTCCCACGCGCGCGTCCATCTCCTCCTGCGTGATGCGGCCGCCGCGCACCATGCGGCCGTAGTTGTTGCGGATGACGCCGAGGCCCTTGTCCAGGGCCTCCTGGTTCATCTCCAGGACCTTCACCGGGATCCCCGCGTCCGCGAAGGACATGGCGATCCCGCCGCCCATCAGTCCGCCGCCCACCGTGGCGGCGCTCGCGATCGGTTTCTTCGGCGTGTCCCCCGGGACGTCGGGGATGCGCGCCGCCTGCCGCTCGGCGAAGAACACGTGGATCATGGCGCCGCGCTGCTCGTGGTCGTGACAGACCTGGAAGTTCGCGCGCTCTGCCGCGATGCCCTCGTCGAAATCGTCGATCTCGACCGCCGCCTTTACGGAGTTGAAAGCCATCTGCCCGTTGACCTGGCCCCGCAGGCGCCGCGCCAGGTACGCCTCGCCGGCCTTGAAGACGTCCGGATTGGCCCGGTCGGCCTCCACCCGGTCGCGCCGGTGTCGCACCAACGGGTGCGGGGCGCCCGCCACCGCCTTCGCCCTGCCGAACGCCAACGCGCGCTCGACGAGGTCGCCGGATGCGATCTCGTCGACGATGCCGAGGGCCAGGGCCTCCTCCGTCTCGAACGGATCGCCGGAGAGGATCGCGTCCATCGCCCGTTCCGCGCCGATCAGCCGGGGCAGGCGCTGCGTCCCGCCGCCGCCCGGCAGCAGGCCGATCTTGATCTCCGGCAGTCCCGTGGGCGCCCCGGGCGCCGCGATCCGATAGTGGCACGTGAGGGCCAGCTCCAGGCCCCTGCCGAACGCCGTGCCGTTGATGGCCGCCACCACCGGCTTCGCGCTCGCTTCGATGATCTGCCCGGCCGGCCGCTTCGGCACTTCGTCGGGGTTCGGCGTCTTGCCAAAATCGCGGATGTCCGCCCCCGCGATGAAGGCCCGCCCCTCGCCCGTGATGACGATTGCGTCCACGCCGTCGTCCGCCAACGCCGTCTCGAGGTGCTGCGACATGTAGAAGCGCACGCCCGAGCTCAACGGATTGACGGGCGGGTTGTCGACGGTGAGGAGCGCCACGCGGTCGCGCACCTCGTAGTGAACCGTGCCCAGCAGTGCCATGTCGCGCCCTCGGATGGAAAGCGCGCCAGTATACGGGGGCCGGCGCGCGGAGGGCCCTGGGCCCTCCCGTTTCCGTGCGAAACTCGTCCGCCTCCAGCGAGGAACGCCCAACGCAATGTCCGATACCGCCTCATGTGCCGCCATCGCCCTGCTCGCCGCCTCCCTGACCGCCGCCGCGCAGTCCTACGCCCCTGCAGCGAGCAACGACCACCCCACTACCGTCTACTGGGGCGACACCCACGTGCACACGAGCTACTCCACCGGCGACGCGAACCTGATGGGTCTCAACGTCGTCAGCCCGGCCGTGGCCTACCGCTTCGCCCGCGGCGAGACCGTCACCGCCAACAACGGCATGCCGGTCAGGATCAGGAAGCCGCTGGACTTCCTCGTGGTCGCGGACCATGCGGAGAACCTCGGCGTCGCCGCGAGCGTCCGGGCCGGCGACCCGAACCTGGTGGAGGCGCCCGGCGGGAAGGAACTGCTGGAGCGCTTCCGGGCCCACCAGGCCGACCCTGACGCCGGACGCCTGCGCTTCGCTCCCCACACCCTGGGCGACGACTACATCCGCTCGGTGTGGAGCACGGTGATCGCGGACGCGGACGCGTACAACGACCCGGGAAAGTTCACCGCCTTCTCGGGCTACGAGTGGACCTCGGTCGGCACGGTCGAGGGCGTGTTCGGCAACCTCCACCGCGTCGTGCTGTTCCGCGACGACGCCGGTCGGACGGGGCGGATCCTGCCCTTCAGCGCCTACGACAGTCGGCACCCGGAAGACCTCTGGGACTTCCTCGCGCGTTACGAAGCCGACACCGGGGGCCAGGTCATCGCCATCCCGCACAACGGCAACACGAGCAACGGGGCGATGTTCGCGCTCACGGACTCGCGCGGCGCACCGCAGGACGCGCACTACGCCGCGATGCGCAGCCGTTTCGAGCCCGTCTACGAAGCGACCCAGATCAAGGGCGACAGCGAGACCCATCCGGTGCTCTCGCCCACCGACGAGTTCGCCGACTTCGAGACGTGGCACAGCTGGGCCGGCGGTACGATGGAGCCCGGCGAGCACCCGTGCTGTCCGGACTGGGAGACGGCGGACTTCGAGGCGCGCAAGCGCGGCGAGTACGCGCGGTCCGCCCTCCGCCGCGGTCTCGCCCAGGAGTCCCTGCTCGGCGTCAATCCCTTCAAGTACGGCCTCATCGGCAGCACGGACGCGCACACGTCCTTCGCGACGGCCGACAACGACAACTTCTGGGGCAAGTATTCGATCACCTTTCCCTCCCCAACGCGCATCTCGGACCCGATGGTGACGAGCTGGGACACGCCGCTGAACTGGGAGACCGGCGCGGCGGGCTATGCCGCCGTGTGGGCGGGTGAGAACACGCGCGAGGCCATCTTCGCCGCACTGAAACGCCGCGAGGTGTACGCGACGACGGGTCCGCGCATCACCCTGCGCTTCTTCGGCGGATGGGGCTTCGCTGCCGAGGACGCCTTCGCGCCGGACGTGGCCATTCCCGGCTACGGCCGCGGCGTGCCGATGGGGGCCGACCTCGCGCCGCGCTCCGGCTCCGCCGCGCCGACCTTCCTGATCGCCGCCCTGCGGGATCCCGACGGCGCCAACCTGGATCGCATCCAGGTCGTGAAGGGTTGGCTGGAAGCAGATAGTTCCACCCGTGAACGGGTTCACGACGTCGCCCTCGCCGACGGGCGCACCGTGGGTCCGGATGGGACCGTGCCGCCGGTCGGCTCGACCGTCGACGTGGCCGCCGCTTCCTACAGCAACGCCATCGGCGATCCCGAACTGCGGGTGACGTGGACGGACCCGGACTTCGATCCCGGACGGTCAGCCTTCTACTACGTCCGCGTGCTGGAGATCCCGACGCCGCGCTGGACCGCGTACGACGCCCGGTTCTTCGGCATCCAGGAACTGCCCGAAGGCATCAGGATGGTCAGCCAGGAGCGCGCGTACTCCTCGCCGATCTGGTACGCGCCGCGGTAGCCGTCAGACGAGATCAGGCACCAGTTCGCCGGAGCCCGCGACTTCCTCGACCGCTTTCGCGACGGACAGCAGGAAGGCATCCTGGCGCATCGGCGCGACCAGTTGCGCGCCCACCGGCAACCCCTCCGCGAAGCCGCAGGGCAGCGACAGAGCCGGACAGCACGTCACGGTGACCCGGCTGCAGCTCTGCATCCACTCGATGTAGGTCCGCATCGCCACTCCGTCGACCTCGCGCACCCAGTCCGTCTCGATGTTGAAGGGCTGCACCTGCGTCGTCGGGCCGATCAGCACGTCGAAGTCATCGAAGAACGCCGCGACCCGCGCTACCAAGGCCGACCTCGCTCCATCGACCCAGTCCTCGTCCGCCTGCGTCAGGGCCTCGCCCGCCGCGGCGTTCCAGAGGATCGTGTCCTTGAGTTCCGCCTTCTGCTCCGCGGGAAGGGGTCCGAACCGCGCGCGGAACCGCGCGGCCCGCAGGACGTGGAAGATGCGGTCCGCGTCCGCGAGATCCGGTTCCGCCGCGATCACCACGGCCCCGGCGTCGGCCAGGGTGTCTCCCAGTCCCCGGATCGTCTCCCGGATCGGCGCCGCGACCGGCAAGTCGCCGAAGTTCTCGGTGACGGCGACCCGCAAGCCTCTCCAGCCCACCGGCGTCACCGACCGGAACGCGACGCCCGGTTCCGGCAGCGCGTTGGTCACATGCCGGTCCGGCCCGGCGATGGCGGAGAAGAGCAACGCGAGATCGTCGACGTTGCGCGCCATGGGGCCACAGGTGGAGATGTCCGACCAGGCGCCCTGCTCCTGCCAGCCGCCGGGCACCCGCCCGGGCGACGGGCGGAAGCCGACGACATTGCAGAAGGCCGCCGGATTGCGCAACGAGCCCCCGGTGTCGCTGCCGTCCGCGATCGGCATGAAGCGGGCGGCGAGCGCCACCGCCGCGCCGCCGCTGCTGCCGCCGCAGGTGCGCGAAGTGTCCCAGGGGTTGTGCGTCGCGCCGAAGACCCGGTTGAAGCTCTGGGAGCCAGCCCCGAACTCCGGGACGTTGGTCTTGCCGATCGTCACGGCCCCGGCCGCCTTGATGCGCGCCACCAGCAACGAGTCTTCGCTCGGCACGTTGTCCGCGAACAGGGGCGATCCATAGGTGGTACGGAGGCCGGCGGTCGCCGTAAGGTCCTTGTGCGCGATAGGCAGCCCGGCGAGTGGGCCCGCGAGGTGACCGGAGGCCAGCTCCCGAGCGTCCTCGAAGCAGCGCGTGACGATCGCGTTCAGCGGGCCGTCATGGCGCTCGATCCGGTCGATGTGTGCGTCGAGCACTTCGAGCGGGGAGACCTGTCGACCAGCCAGCAGCCGGCGCAGTTCCACCGCCGAGCGGAAGCAAAGGTCTTCCGACTGGCTCACGTCGAACCCTTCGATGTGACGCTAGCGGGCCGGCGCGCCGCGTCCGCGCGCCGCTAGGACGACAGGACGTCGATGCGCTCAACCAGGCACCAGCCGCTGTGCTTGCGGCTATCGTCCACCGTCACCCGAACCGTGCGGTCCATCAAGAAAGCCATCTGGGCGGAGTCGAACATGCGCAGGGCGCTCGACTTCGTCACGTGCTCCCCACTGCAGCTGAACGTCACCCAGTTGCCCGAGTTGCAGTCGAGTCCCTCGCCGGCCGGGGAGACGCTGAGCCACGCCATGCAACCCCCGAACTTCTGCTCGTCGCTCGCAAGCGTCCGTGTGACCTTGGCGTCGATCTGCAGGGTCGTCGCGAACGCCATGGCCGGGGCGACAAGCAGCAACCAGAGCACGACCTTGATCCAACGTCCCATGGCTGAACCTCCCTATGCACAGGTCATCAGTGGTTAGAAGCGGCGTTACCTTATCAGTTTCACCGGGACTTCTCGCCAGCCTAGCCTTTGACAACGCACCCCCCGAGGCGCAGCATCGGCCTGAGAGGGGAGGGTTTTCCATGACGCAATACGACCTGCGCATCAAGAACGGCACGATCGTCGACGGCACGCGCGTACCACGGTTCAAGGGCGACCTCTGGGTCCGGGACGGCCGCATCGCCCAGATCGGCGGTCGCGCCCGAGGAGCGGCCGCCCGCGAGATCGACGCCGACGGGCTGATCGTCGCCCCGGGCTTCGTGGACCTGCACACGCACTACGACGCGCAGATCCACTGGGACCCGTACTGCACCATCTCCGGCTGGCACGGCGTCACCTCGGTGGTGC
>JAPPHP010000376.1:0-4937 GCA_028821035.1 Gammaproteobacteria bacterium
ACGACCGGCTCCGCGTCGGCAAGCCGACGGTCGAGGACACGCTGCGGCAGTTCGGGATCCCGCTGCGACGGGCGGCTTGAGCGCAAAGCTCGGTGCAACGTCGCGGGTGTGGCCCGTTCGCGCGGATTCCGGCAGCAAGAAACCGCCTTGTGGGACATCCATGGGCATCAAACGTGATTGAGGGACAGATAGTGGGCGAGGTGTCCCTCAAACTGGTCCTTGCCGCGGCCGGCCCCGCGCCTCAGGCGGCCCCGTTCCGGATCACCTCGCCGGCCCGCGCGCCCGTGTGCTCGTCGTCCCGCAGGATGACCGAGCCGTTGCAGACGGTCGCCCGGTAGCCGACGGCGCGCTGCTGGAAGCGGGGCGCCCCGCCCGGGAAGTCCCGCACGATGTAGGGCTGCCGCTCGGCGAGGCGGTCGATGTCGATGACGTTGAGGTCGGCCCGCTTGCCGCGCTCGAGGGTGCCGCGGTCGGAGAGCCCGAGCACGCGCGCCGGCTCGCCGCTGATCCGCCGGACGGCCTCTTCCAGCGAGTACGTGCCGGCATCCCGGTGCCAGTGGGACAGCACGAACGTGGACCACCCCGAGTCGATCATCTGGCTGACGTGGGCGCCGGCGTCGCCGAGACCAGGCATGGCCCACGGCGTCGTGATCATTTTCTCGAGGTGTTCGTGGTTCACGTTGAAGCCACGCATGTGGACGAGCGCCTTGCCGTCTGTCTCGAGCATGGCGCGGAGCCACGTTTCCGCGGGGTGTTCGCCGGCCGCCTCGGCCAGATCGTGGAGGCTCTCGTAACGCGGTTGCGTGTAGCACGGGCGATCGCCGTCTCCGAGCAGGTAGTAGCGTCGGGTCGCCTTCATGAGCGCGTCGTGGTCCGGGTGTTCCCGGATTTCCCGGACCAGGGTGGCCCGGAACGACTCGTCGCGGATGGCCTCGAGACGGGCGTCGAAGTCCATTTCCCGCAGCCGGTTCCAGGCCGGCGTGCGCCAGAAGTTGTCGGTCGCGAGCCCGCCCACGCCGCCGCCGGGGGGGGGGACCGTGACCGCGGTCACGTCGTGGCCTTTGGCGCGCTTGTCGCTCCCGCGTTCGTCGCGGCGCAGGCGGTGTTCGGAGATGGCGCTGAACAGGACGCGACTCGACCGCGCTTCCTCCGCGAGAAGGTCCATCTCCGCATCCAGGTCGCCGAAGTGCGGCACGGTCTGCATCAGGCCGCCCCGGCTGCCGACCGTGCGCGAGATCGCGAGCAGTTCCTCGCGGCTCGCGAAGGTGCCGGGGATGGAACGCCCGTCGGGGAGGCGGTGTCCGGGATGTCGGTTCACGGAGAAGCCAAGGGCGCCTTCCGCCACGGACAGTCCCGCGAGCGCCGCGATCCGCTCGATCTCTTCCGGCGTCGCCTCCTCGTCGATGGCGCGTTCGCCCATGACGAAGAAACGGGTCGCGCCGTGTCCGACGAGCCCCGCCACGTTGATCATCGGACCGAGGCGCTCGATCGAGTCAAGGTAGCCGCCATAGGACTCCCAGTCCCACGGCAGTCCGGTGAGAATGGCGTACTTCGGGATGTCCTCGACCGTCTCCATCATCCCGGCGAGGAACTCGCGGTCGCTCGCCTTGCACGGCGCGAACGTGACGCCGCAGTTGCCGAGCAGGGCGGTGGTCACGCCGTGCCAGGTGATGGACGTCATGTCCGGGTCCCAGCCGATCTGGGCGTCGAGGTGGGTGTGCAGGTCCACGAATCCCGGCGTCACGACCGCGCCCCTGGCATCGATCTCGTCGATGCCGCTTTCGCGTACGTCTCCGACTGCCGTGACGGCATCGCCGTCGACGGCGACGTCGCCCTCGAACGGTGCGTTTCCGGTGCCGTCCGCGATGAGTCCGCCTCGCACGACCAGGTCGTGTGCCATGAGTCCCCCCGGATGAGTCGGTCGGTTGGGTCGCGTACTATGCCAGACTTCTTCGGAAGTCGCCGATGGGAGTGAGACGACGCGCATGGAAGTACGGAACGCTGTGGTGCCCACGCCAGAGGGCATGCAGGCCTTTCTGGCGAAGGACATCGAGGGACCGGTCTCGATGGTCAACCTGCTGAAGTTCAAGGAGAAGGCGGAGTACGCGGACGGGCGCGAGACGGACCTGACCGGGGCCGAAGCGTACGGACTCTACGGCCAGGACATGACCCGCTGGGTGACGTCCCACGGCGGGCGACTGCTGTTCTCCGGCCCCGCTCATCACCTGGTGCTGGGGGAGGCGGACGAGTTGTGGGACCAGGTGGCTATCGTGGAGTACCCGTCGAAGGAAGCGTTCGTGCAGATCGTCTCCGCGCCGGAAGTGGCGGAGTGGGGCGTGCATCGGGCAGCCGGGCTCGAGGGCCAGTTGCTGATCGCCGTCACGGCGACGGGAACCCTTGAAGCACGGCTTGGTTGAGGCGCGTCCGCGCCGGCGAAAGGACTGAAGCGATGACGATGCTGGAGCCCTACCGGGTACTCGACTTCACGGACGAGCGCGGGGAGATCGGCCCGATGGTGCTGGGCGACCTGGGGGCTGACGTGATTCGCGTCGAGCCCCCCGGCGGAACCTCCGCGCGGCAGGGCGAGCCCCGGATCGCGGGCGCCGACGGCGATCTCGCGAGCCTCTCGTTTCGCGCGTTCAACAGGAACAAGCGGTCCATCGTTCTCGATCCGGGTGAGCGGCCGGCGGATCGCGACACGCTCGAGGCCCTGGTCGCGTCCGCCGATTTCCTCTTCGAGTCCGGACTGCCGGGCACGCTCGCCCCGTTCGGGATGGACGCGGCGGCGGTACGCCGGTGCAATTCCCGTATCGTCCACGTCTGCGTCTCGCCCTTCGGAGTCGACGGGCCGCGCGCCGGGGACCTGGGCAACGACCTGGTGGTGGCCGCGATGGGCGGTCCGGTGTTCCTGCAGGGCCCCGGGGACCGACCGCCGGTCCGGCTCAGCGTGCCGCAAGTGTGGCGTCACGTCGGGGTCGAGTCCGCCGTGGGCGCGCTGGCGGCGCACGCCCGCATGCTGAAGACCGGCGAGGGCGCGTTCGTGGACGTGTCCGCGCAGAGCGCCATGACATGGACCATGCTGCAGGCGATGGACGCGCACGCGATCCAGGGCTTCGACTTCGAGCGCGGCGGCTCCCTCATGCTCGGGATCGAGATCGTGCAGCCCTGCAAGGACGGCCACCTCATCGCGCTGCCCCTGTCCGACATCATCGTCGGGCTACTCGACTGGCTGATCGAGGAAGGCGCCATCGACGCCTCCGCGCGGGAGGTGGACTGGGAACTCTACGACCAGAGCCTCCGCTACCCGGAACTGGCGCAGAAGTGGACGCTGGCCGACATGACGGAAATTCTCGGCGGGTTCTTCCCCCGGCACACGAAGCGTGAACTCTTCGACTTCGGCATCGCGCGGGGGATCACGCTGGCGCCGGTCGGTACGGTCCCGGAGATGCTGGAACTCGAGCACCTGGCGGCGCGCGACTACTGGCACGAGATGACGGTGCCGGGCACCGGCGTGGTGAAGTCCGCCGGCGCCTGGGCGAAGTCCAACGAGTCGTCGCCGGCGCCGGTGTCCGTGCGCCGCAATGCGCCGGCGCTCGACGAACACGGGCCCGCGATCCGCGCGGAACTCGATGGCGCCGGTGACCCGGTCGTGGCGCCGGCTGCGGTGGAGCCGCTTTCCGGCGACGAGGCGCTACCGTTTGCGGGTCTGAAAGTCGCGGATTTCGCCTGGGTAGGCGTCGGCCCGATCACCTCGAAGTACCTTGCCGACCACGGCGCCACGGTGGTCCGCGTGGAATCCGAGAAACGTCCCGACGTGCTGCGTGGCGCGCCGCCCTTCAAGGACAATGTGCCGGGAATCAATCGCTCCCAGTTCTTCGGAGACTTCAACACGTCGAAGCTGGGCCTCGCTCTCGACCTGACGCAGGACGCGGCCATCGCCATCGCGAAGCGGCTGATCGCCTGGTCCGATGTGATGATCGAGAGCTTCACGCCCGGCGCCGTCCAGCGCATGGGGCTCGACTACGAGCGTCTGCGCGAGATCAATCCCGGTCTCGTGATGGTCAGCACCTGCCTGATGGGCCAGACGGGTCCCGCGCGGAAGATGAGCGGGTACGGGTACCACGCCGGCGCCATCGCGGGGTTCTATGAGGTCACCGGCTGGCCGGACCGGGCGCCGAGCGGACCCTGGACCGCCTATACCGACACCATCGCCCCGCGCTTCGTCTCGACCGTGCTCGCGGCGGCGCTGGACCGTCGGCGTCGCACGGGCGAAGGCTGCTACATCGACCTGGCGCAGTTGGAGGCGGCGCTGCACTTCCTCGGCCCGGAGATCCTGGACTACCAGGTGAACGGACGTTCCGTGACGCGCATCGGCAACCGCGACCGCTTCGCCGCACCGCAGGGATGCTATCCGTGTGCGGGGGAGGACAACTGGGTGGCGATCGGCGTTGATACGGACGAGCACTGGCAAGCGCTTGCGGGCGTCGTCGGGTGCGCGGAAGACTACGCCACGAACGCGGAACGCCTGGCGGCGCATGACGCGATCGACGAGTTGCTCTCCGCCTGGACGTCCGCACGCGATCCGGCGTCCGCGGCGCGGGAACTCCAGGCCGCAGGCGTTCCGGCCGGTGTCGTGCAGCGCTCCAGCGACCTCCTGCGCGACCCTCAGTACCTGCACCGCGGCTTCTACCGCGAGTTCGAGCATGGCGAGATGGGTCGCATCCCCTACGCGGGACACCAGTATCGGATCTCGGGCTACGACAATGGCCCCCGGGGACCCGCGCCGCAACTCGGAGAGCACAGCTTCCAGGTGCTGACCGAGTTGCTGGGAATGTCCGACGAGGAGGTCGGAGAAGCGTTCGCCTCGGGCGCGATCACCTGATCGTGACCGGCAGGAAGGCCCGCGCGGGCCGCCGCCGGTTCCACACCCTGCTCGC
>JAPPHP010000376.1:4947-17497 GCA_028821035.1 Gammaproteobacteria bacterium
TTTTGCCCTGTGTTGTTGTGGTTTCTGGGGGGCGGGGGGGGCTTCTTCTCTTTTGGTTGCCGGGCTGGGAAGCCTGGGAGCCCCGCCGCCGGTTCCACACCCTGCTCGCCTGGGGAGCGCTTGGCGTCGCGACGGTGGCGTGGTCTCAGAGTGGGGCGGGCGTCACCTACGATGTGACCTTCGAGGGCAACTGGACCACCGCCAGCACGCCCGGCGGCGTCGTGCCCGGCGCGCACTTCACCACGTTGATCGGCGGCATACACGACGGCGATGTGTCCTTCTGGCGCAGCGGGGAGACCGCGTCCCCCGGGATCGAGGCCATGGCGGAAACCGGTGCTACGGGCGGTCTGCGCGCGGAGATCGTTGCCAGTTCGCACGCGGTCGCGGTTGTCCAACAGCGGGTCTCGGGTGGCGGGACTGGTAGCGCGACGTTCCGCATCGACGTCACGGCGTCCCACCCGCTGCTGACGCTGACGTCGATGATCGGTCCGAGCCCCGACTGGTTCGTCGGCGTCTCCGGCCTGTCGCTGCTCGATGACGACGGAAGCTGGTGCGCCGAGCGACGGATCGACCTGTTCCCCTACGACGCGGGCACGGAGGACGGCACAGAGTTCACGCTGAGCAACCCGGACACGCGCCCGCGAGGAGTCATCCACAGCATTCGCGGGACCGGCAAGTTCTCCGAGGAACCGATGGCGAGGCTCCGTTTCGAACTCCGCCCCGGCCGGGTGACCGGCGTGAACGTAACCGCCGGCGCGGGTGGGCTTGCCGTGTCCTGGGACGAGGTGCCGGGCGCGGACAGCTATCGCGTGCAGTGGCGGTCCGGCACGGAGGCGTTCGACGCGGCGCGCGAGCTGTTCGTGGCCGGTGGGGACGTAACGAGCGGAGTGATTTCCGGCCTTGAGCCCGGCATCGAGTACTCCGTACGCGTGGTCGCAACGAGTGGCGGCCTGTTGGGACCTCCGTCCGAAGTCGCGACCGGAACGCCGTCGGAAGAGACCGCCGAAGCCGCGCCCGAAGGGTCGGCCCGCGAGATCTTCTCCGGCGGCGACCGGGCCGAAGTGGACCTGCCCATGCTGTTCGGTCGGGGAGTCACCGCGCCGTACGGTGCCGCGTCGAGCGCTCCAGACCTGGTTGCCGTGGCGCTCGACGGCCGACGGCTGCTGCTCACGTCGGCGCGGGATGGCTCGGAAGGCGAGGCGACCATCACGGTGACGGCAACCGACGCCAAGGGCGGTATGGTTGCGATGTCCTTTCGCGTTCGCGTGACGGCGCTGCCGTCCGGCGTACTACGAGGCTGGCGCGGAGTGCTTGTCCAGAAGCGGGACGAGACCGACGAGCCTGCTCAGGACCCGAACCGATAGCGCAGCTTCACGACCAGCATGTCCACCACCGGGTCGCGCAGGGAGTCGGTCCACAGCGTGCCGAACCCGTGGTCCGCGTCGTCGTACGTGAACTGGTTGCCGCGGGTATAGACGACGAAGAGGTCCGACAGGGGGCCGATCTCCCAGCGGTAGCGCAACTGGGCCGTCAGCCGCGACAGTGAGAAATCCTCGCTGTCGGCGTCCTCTTCCGGTGTGCGGTCGAGGAGGTCGCCGTGGGTGAGCCGCGTGCGGTAGTAGTCGGCCGCCGCGGCCTCTACGCCGGCCCACTGCAGCGTCAGGCGCAGTTGCTGGCGGGCGGTGATGAAGTAGTCGATCGAGAGCTTCGGCTGCAGGTCATCCGCGTCGAAAGTCGCGAAGTTCTGGTCTCCCGTGTGCAGGAGCCAGCCGTTGCGCTTCTTGTAGCGGACGTCGAAGTCGATCGAGAGACGTCCGTTTGGCACGTAGGTGAAACCGAGGTCCAGGGCAGGGGACCAGGAGCGGTGCAGCTCCTCCTGCTCCGCCCCGACGTTCGCGCTGACGGAGAACTTCTTGGCCGCGTTGGTGCTGTAGCCGAGCAGCGCCACCCACTGCGGATCGGTCCTGAACCAGCCGTTGCCCCGGCTGTTGCGCGTGTCCCAGCGCGCGGGTGAGTAGTTGAACGAGACGTGGAGTTCGGAGTAGTTCGCGAACGTGAAGGTCTGGTTGGTGTACACCGTCGCCTGGTTCACGAACCCGTCCGTGTTGGATTGGGCCATCAGGAAGATGGAGTTGCGCGCCTGGCGGAACGGGCCCAGGTTGCTGTTCATGAAGATGAGACCGTACTGGAACGTCGCCTGGTCGTTCTGCTGGATGAAGCCCAGGTCGCTGATCTCGAGGTGCTCGTCGATGTAGTCGAAGTTCAGGCTGTGGATGATCCCCTGGCGCGGTACGTACATCGCGTCCGAGAAGAAGCCGTAGCCGCCGGTTCCGTCGCCGGCGATGCCGTTCCCGTCGCTGTACATCACTTGGCCGTCCCAGCGCAGGCGACCACCCCCGGCGATGAGGTGGGCGTCGATGCCGTGGGTCGTCGCTTCGCCGTCGGGCAACGCCACGACCGTGCCAAGGTAGCCGATCGCCCGCCGTCCCGCGCCGCCTGCCTCGTACAGCGCCCGCACGACACCGAAATCGCGGCCGTCCTCCCGGACCGTGACGCGCTCGTCAGTATCCGTGCGACGTCCCGGCAGCTCCACGTCGTCCTCGAACGCGGCGAGCGCGCCGAAGCGTAGCCCGCCGAAGGTCCCGGCTGCCTTGACGGCGCCGAGCAGGTCGGTCGGCTTGCCGCGCTCGACGCCAGCGACCTCGATCCCGTCAGGCACGTCGAGATGCCTCGGCGGACCCCCGATGCGTCGCGTGTTCACCAGGGTCGTCGGCTCCACGCGATAGGTGAGAGGCCGCTCCCGCGCGCCGGAGCCGTACCGGTGGGAACGGTAGCGGTTGACGTCGGAGCGGGGCGTCGTGAAGAACACCTCGTTGCCCTCCAGGAAGAACAGGCGTTTCTCGGGGAAGAAGGTCTCGAACGCGGTCAGGTTGACGACGATGTCGTCCGACTCCACCGCTCCGAAGTCCGGATTGACGGTGCCGGTGAGCTGCACGTTGGGCGTGGGGCGCCAGGCGACGTCCACGCCGCCGCGGTAGTCGACCTCGGAGGCGACACCGTCGTGGGTCGTGGAGACGTAGGGAAAGAAGGCGAGCTGGCGTTGGGTGTCGAGGCGTTCCAGGCGCATCGTGCGGAAGGCGGACATGAAGCGCTGGCCGCTGTAGGGCAGGGCGGGCCAACTGTGGCTCTCATCGAGGTGCGACACCTTCCGGTCCACCCAGAAGGTGAGCTTGCGCGGACCCGGGCCGCCGTCGGCCCCGTTCGAGGCGGGCATCGCCATCATGGACCAGGGCAGGAACATTTCGGCGCTCCAGCCGTCGTCCAGCCGGGCGCTGGCGCCGAGCCACGGTCCGTCCCACTGCTCGGTAACGGTGCGCTCCGGCACGGCCTTGCCGTCCATCAGCGAGCCCCCGAGGGTGACCGTGAACCAGTACCCGTAGAGCCCCTCGCCGGAGGTGTCGAGGGTGAGGTTGAAGCTGTCGCGGTTGAGGTGGCGGTCACGCGACGAGAGGCGCGACACGAGCGTGTCCGGCGGCTGTTCCATGAAGGCCGCGACGTACAGCCCCTCCCGCGTGTACAGGAAACGGTAGAACGTGCGGTACCGCGGCTCCTCGAGGGTGTCCGGATCGGTCACGCGCATGTCGTCGTAGCCGGGGACTTCCGACCACGCGGCTTCGTCCGCGACGCCGTCGATCGCGATGCCCACCGTCTCGAAGTAGGGCACGTGGACGGCCGCGCCGGTGTCCGGGTCGGCAGGCTTCGCGCGGGAGGCCGGGGCGGGCGGAACTGCGTTGGCGAGGCGGTCTGTCGTGGAGACTGATGTCGTCTCTGGATCCGGAGGTGACACCGCGGTGGAGGACGTGGCCTGGCGCGCGGGATCAGGGGCCGGCATGGGTTCCTCGCGGGAGGCGGCCGGCGCGACCGGCATGGCGCGTGGCGTCGAGGAGGCGACGAGGTCTCCCCGCGGGAACCAGGCGGACACTCCGCGGCCGGCGAGATCGGCGATCAGGGCGCGGGCGTCGGCTTCGACCATCGCCGGGGAGACCAGGCGAAAGCGAGGCTCGCCGTCGATCCTGACCGGGAGGATGTCTGCCTGCACGCCGAGACGACCACGCACTTGCGCCTTCCCGGCTTCGGCCAGCGGCCGTTCCTTCCACGATCCCAGCACGACGAAGCCCGTATCCTCGGCGACCGCGGGCGCAGTCATCCCGAGCGCCGTTGCGCCGAGCAGGAGGAAGGTCGCCCACGATGCTAGCGGGGCGCGGAGCCACTTGGGGATTCGATGGCCCCGCGCTCGGCTTCGCGCGGGCGCGCGTGGCTTCCTGGCGTGCATGGGCACCGTTTACGTGAAGCGGTGGACGGACCGCGGGAGGGCGTTCGGAGGTTGCAACATGGGAGAGCGGACGTAAGTGTATGGTCCTGCTGAACGCGCTGCAATGGAGACAAGACGACGAGGCGACGGCGTTACATCAGGTCGTACCCGATCATTGCGCTCGCCTCGCGCAGCGCGTCTATCAGTAGCGGGTCGGCCAGAGCCCGGTGCAACACAGGCGCAGCGGGGAACGGAGAGGACCGCAGTACGCGTTCGTAGATGGCCATGGCCGGCAGGTTCGTGAGGGACGATGGATAGTAGAGGCCTTCGACCTCGGGATAGCACTCGTAGAAGGCCCGGGACCAGTTTTGGGACCAGCTTCGCGGGCCGCTGACCAGCTTCATGGATCCGCCGGCCTGCACCGCGAATGTCCCGGTGAGATCGAGGACGCGCAGGTCGCGAGTCAGGTGGAACGACGCGAGCCAGGGCTGGTCTCTCTGCCGATCGACCAGTCGGCCGGACTGAAACGTCTCTGCGAGGGCGGTCGGGATGTCACCGGCATAGTAGCCAATGGCCCTGTCCTGACGTTGGGGAACCCCGGTCTCGTCCACCAAGTGATGATCGAAACGTGCGTCGGTCGGACCGAAGTCCCGCAACGTGCTCCACGAGGAGCGGTAAACGCCGCCGCGACGGTAGACACGATGGACAAGCGTTCCCGCTCGTATGGGCACGACCGCTGGCGCCAGTCGTTGCAGGCGCCGTCGGTCCGGGGCGCGGGGGAGCTTCGCCCGTCCTGCCGACGTCATCGAGGGCGCGGCCCGCGCCCGGGAACAGGGACCGACACCAGCACGCTACAGTTGCTTGGCGAGCGACGCCAGTTGCCGTGGATCGTAACCGGCGTTCAGCCAGTCCAACGGCGCAAGGGTCCTGTCCGGATGGTCTTCGGCAAACAGATCGTCGTTCGGCGTGTGGTACCAGTTGTAGACGGCCACGGGGTGTGCCCGTGGGTCCAACTCCCGGTTGACGCGCGTGATGTTCGGAACGAGTCCGTTCCGCGCGAACTGAAAATCCGGTACGTGGCGACTGTTGTCGATGAGGAAGCTGTAGAGCGACCCGTCGGCGATCATCTGTCGCACGCGGCCTGACGTCGTGCCAAGCCGCTCGCTCGCTTCCTTGACGGAGTGGCTGCGGCTGACGATCGCCGCGTACTTCGCCACGGTCGTGGTCAACGGATCCTCGTCGAAGTCCTTTGCGAGCCGCAGACCCCCGGCGCGGAGGACGTCCTGCTCTCTTTCGGTCAGGCCCGTGGTTGCATCGTCATATGCGGTCGGCGTCATACCCTTGAGCACTGCCCGCAAGGCGTTGTTCAGCGTCTCGGGCGTCGCGTTCTTCAAGCCCCGGTCGGTGAGGAAGCCCGTTGTGATACGGTCGCTCATAGAGCGTTTCCGAGCGTCGCTAGGAACGGTTAGTTTACCTGGGTACGCCCGTGGCGCAACCCAACACCGCGAGCTCCGTCCCTACTCCACCCGAACCGCCCCGCCACTGACGGCGAAGTGAATCCACGTCGCGGCTGACCGCCCTGCGGCCTCGAACGCGGACCGGTAGGCCGCAAGTTGCCCGGAGTGCTTGAGGGCCTCGGCCGGCCACTCCGACTCGGCCAGTGGCGACGACTTGTGATCCAGGATCACCGGGCCCTCTGCCGTCTCCAGCACCACGTCGATGCGGCCGGCGGCATGCCGGCCGTCGTCGAGCAGGTGCGCGATGGGGTACTCGACGCGGATCGCATCGGGCCGGAAACGCTCTTCGACGAACGCGAGGAAGCGTCGCGCGGCCGCTACCGCGTCGTCGGCGCGGACCGAGTCGGCGGCCCCGTGGGCCTCGAGGATGGCCTGGGCGCAATCCTCCGCACCCGCGGCCTCCGGATTGACGAGGACCATGGCGATGACGGCGTGCAGGCCGTCGCCCACCCGGGTCATGTCCCCTCCCGCCACGGGAATCCGCTCGCCGAAAGCCACGACCTCGGCGACGGTCGCGGCGGCTACGGGTTCGGCATCCGACGGTCGGGCAGGGGTGCGGGGGAAGTCATTGCGTGCACGTTCCTCGAACCAGCGGGGCGCGAAGGGCTCGCCAGCGGCCAGGCCCGAATCGGCCTGGAAGTCGCGCACGACGGTGGGGACGGTGGTTCCGTGCGGTAACTCCAGGCTGTCTCCTTCGGGCAGGAGGAACGGGGCGTCGAAGGCCTCGAGCCAGGCGCCGCGTCTGAGCCTGCCCTCCGGCAAGGCGACGACCAGCAGGTCACGCGCGCGGCTCATGCCGACGTATGCCAGCCGTCGTTGCTCCTCGACGGAGAGCCGGGCGCAAGCCGTTCCTTCGTCCGATGCCTCGATGGCGTGCCGGGCCGGGACGCCGCGCGTGCGTCGACGAAACAGGTCGGGCCACCACCGCACGGCGCGTCCCCCGAGCGGGGTGTGGATGTCGAAGGGCTCCACTTGCGCCATCCGGGGTTCCCAGAGACGGTTCATCTCCTCGTAGTCGAAGTCCGTCAGGACGACCACCGGCCACTCGAGGCCCTTTGCGCGGTGATAGGTCAGGACGTGGACGGCATCGCCGGCCGTGACCACCGGCTGCAGGTCGAGTTCCGGAGAACTCGGCTCCTCGAGCCAGAAGAGGAAGCCGGTGAGGCTGGCGGCTTCGTGCTGGGCCGCGCTGTGCTCCTCGTAGAGGAGGGTGAGGTCGAGCAGCGCGTCGAGATTCCGCTGGCGCTGCGCGGCCTTGACACTGTCCGGGCCCCAGGCGGTCACGGTCTCGCGGATGCCCGCGTCGTTGAGTACGCGCACCACGGTCTCGAGGGGAGACAGCGACGCGGCGGTCTGACGTAACGCGCGCAGGCGCCCGACGACCGGTTGCCCGCCGTCCCAGTCCCGGCTCTCGCGGCCTTCCGCGAGCCAGCTGAGGCGGTCCGAGAGCCACGTCTCCGGGGGTGCGCCGCCGGCGAGCGCCACCACTTCCGCGACGGCGAGCGTGTCGCTGTCGTCGTTCAGGCAGCGCAGGCACGCCCGCGCGAGTCCGATCTCGGGGACGGAGAGGAGGCCGCGCATGGTCATCTTCATGGGGACGCGCTGGCCGCGCAACGCGCGTGCGATGCCCTCCACGCGGGGGTTCGTCCGCGCGAGCACGGCGATGTCGCCGTAACGCACCGGGCGGACTGCCCCGCTCCGCGGGTCCACCACGGGATAGCCGCTGGCAACGAGGTCGGCGATTCCCGCCGCCAGGGCGGCGAAACGATCGTCGAAGCCGCCGCCGGCAAGGGTCCAGCGGGCGACGGCGGGAGCCTCCGTGGCGGCGTCGCGCTTCGGTGTCAGCACGACGCGCGAAGGATCCAGGGACGCGCGGAAGGCCGTCGCGAAGACCGCGTTCACATAGTCCACCAGGGGCGCTCTCGAGCGCCAGTTGTGTTCGAGCGTGAGGGTGGTGGCATCGCCGGCGGCGAGTTCCTCGAGGGTGTCGAACACCAGGGCCTGGTCGCACCCTCGAAAGCCGAATATGGCCTGCTTGACGTCGCCGACGAAGATGACCCGGTCGGCGAGCCCCGCAAGCTTGACGAAGAGCGCGAGTTGCATGGGATTCGTGTCCTGGAACTCGTCGACGAGCAGCACGTCCAGCTCTTCCCGCAGACGGCCGGCGACCCGCTTGTCGTCGAGGGCCCGGAGCATCAGCTGCTCCATGTCCCCGAAGTCCATCAGCCCGGCACGCCTCTTGAGGTCCGCGAACCGGTCCAGGGCCTGCGCGGCGATCTCGAACGCTCCCTCGGTGTACCTGCGCACGTCCTCGTGGAAGCGCGGGTGCGCGTCGTAGCGGCTCGCCGCCGTCCACACCGGCTCCGCGACGGGCTGACTCGCCTTGGCGGGTTTCTCCTTGCTGAGACTCATCCACAGGGACCAGGGGCAGTCGGCGCCGCCCAGGCGTGACGCCGCCGTCCGGAGGCGGGCCAGGTAGTTCTTGGTGGTTTTGGTGGCGTCGCGATCGAGATCGATGCGCGAGACCGCCAGCTCCACCGCCGTTTCGAGGGCGGGCGAGAGGTCGTCGTCGACGGCCTGCGGAAAGAACCCAAGGAGCGCATCGGCGTTCGCCCTGCCCATCGCGACGAGCGCGGCGACGCCGAGGTTGTTGTGGCGCGCGAGGTCCGCGATCTCCTTGACGTCGCGCTGCCAACGGTCGAGTTCGAGCCGCGCGCCGTGCGCGTTCATCTCGCGGATCCGGCCGGGGTCCAGCACGTCGTCGAGGGCCTGGTCGAACAGGCGCTCCGAGTCCTCGACGCTCGCGATGTCGAGTCGGGGCGAGAGCCCCTGTTCGAAGGCGAAGCGTCGCAGCACGCGCTCACAGACGCTGTGTACCGTGCCGATCAGCGCGCCGCCGGACTGCTCGGCGAGGGCGAACCGGCCGCTCGCGATCAGGCGTTCCCGCACGCGGTCGCGCAGTTCCGCCGCGGCCTTGACGGTGAAGGTCGTCCCGATGATGCGCGCCGGGTCGACCCCGTCTTCGACGAGCAGGTGTTCGAGTTCCTCAGTGAGACGCCAGGTCTTGCCGCTGCCGGCGCCGGCGCTCACGAAGGTGACGTGCGAGAAGTCGGTCACTGCGCGGGGGCGACGCCGGTCAGGAGCCGGAAGTCGTCGAACCGGTCGGGCCCGTCGGGGCCCTCGAGGCCGTCCTCCGGAGTGCGGGACCGCTCGTCCGGCTCGGTGCCCTCCGCAGGGACCTCCACGAGCCCGCGGTCGAGCTGCGCGCGGCGCCAGCCCCCCGTGACCTCGGCACGCTCCCACAACCGGGCGATGGCCTCCCCGGTCTCCGGCGGTGTCGCCACCGCGTTCGGAAACACCGACCGGTCCGGTGCGACGACGTTGCCCGTCGTCACGATGTAGTAGGCGGGATAGGGCCAGTCGTTGCGCCCCTCGGCGCTACGATGCAGCCAGGCATAGGTCGCGAGCTGCAGGTGCCGGCCCGCCTCCATCTCCCGCTGGCGGTACGGCTCGCTCCCCCACTTCACGTCCACCACGACGCGGCGTCCGGCGGCGTCGGTCAGCAGCAGGTCGATGGTGCCGCGGAGTTCGAACGCGGCGTGCTGGGCCTCCTGGTGTACTTCGGACTGTACGTGCTCGATGCCGGCGCCGCGCAGGTGCCGGAGGAGGCCCGCGAGCCCCCGCTCGATGCGGTCGGCCACGTACTGGCGGTCGCCTCCCCGGCCGCGCTGGAGCAGTACGGCGCCTTCGGACGCGAACAGCCGCTCGAGGTTGGAGTCGAGCCAGTCGTGCAACGCGCTTGCGGGCAACGCGGCCCAATCGGACCGTTCCGGGTGCGTTTCGAAGAAACGCTCGAGCAGCCGATGCGCCAGGTTCCCGTACAGCAGCCCGCGGTCGTGGATGTTCGCCGCGCGGCCCGGGTGCAGTTCCGCGAGGTAGCGCAGGACCCACTCGTGGGGGTAGTCATAGAGCTTGGACAGGGACGTGTACGACTCCACCGGACGTGCTGGCAGCCCGACGTGCGACGGGAGGGACCACCACCGCCGCGCCGGCTGCGGGGGCCGTACGGGCAACGCGGGGGTGGGCACGCCGAGTTGTGGCAGTGCGCTGCCGCCGTCGCGCAGGAGCGTCTCCTCGAGGTGCAGTTCGCGGAAGCCGGGGCAACGGTGTTCGATCTCCCCGAGGAGCGGGTGGCGTCCGCGCTCGGAGCGGTGCGCCACGAGGATAAGCCGCCGGCGGCAGTTCAGGAGTGGCCGCAGCCAGTCGCGCCGGCGTCGCCGCAGCCGCTCGGCGGGAGAGAGAATGTCCACTCCGGCGGCGGCAAGGGCGGTGAGTTCGCTCGACGACCAGGGCCGGGCCGGTTCGGCGGGCGGCGGCGCCAGGTCCCACCACAGCACCTCGTCGACGGGATCGACGACCGTGGCCGGGTGGGTGGTGGCCGGCACGTGCCCGGCCTGGGCGAACGCGGAGGCATCCGGTTGCGCTGTCGCGGCCTCGTCGATCAGGCGGTCAAGCTCGGGTTTCGGCACGCGGGCGTGGCCGTCGGCGGACAACCGGTCGAGAGCGTCCACGAGGGCCTTGCACTGGGAGATGGCGGCCGTGTACAGGCGCTCGTCGAGTGGCTCGGCGACTGCCCGGCGCCGCTCCAGCCAGCGCGCGCAACGGTTCGTGCGTTCTACGATCGCGTCGATGGGCGCACCGCTGTCCTGGGCGAACCGGGGCGCTTCCAGCCAGTAGCGGATCTCGTCGGCGGCGGTACGGGACGCCTCTGGGCGCTCCGCTTCGGTCTGCTCGATTCGTGTCATGGCCGCCTGCCAGTCCGGCCCCCCGACACCCGGCCGTTCGGCGACGGCCGCCGCGAGGGGTCGCCGCACCCGCCAGGGCAGCGGGGCGACGGGATGGAGCAGGAACTGCAGGAGGAGCCGCGGGTCCACGGGCCGCCAGAGGAGGGCCAGCGCGAGCGCCGGCACCTGCGTCACGGGCCGGAACCGGGATCGATGCTGGAAGCCGCAGCGCGGCAGGCCGGAACGCTCCAGCGCCCGGTCGAACACGATGCCGTCGCGCTCCGCGATCAACAATCGGCTCGGGAGCCCGGATCCGCGCAGGTACTCCGCGAGCGCGCGCGCCGAGACGTCGCGCGACTCGGCGTGGATGACCAGGACGGAACCGTCTCCCTCCAGGGGCTGCGTCGCGTTCGGTTCCGAGAAGGCCGCCTGTAGGCGCGCCAAGTCGGAGTCGGGAGTGGCGCCGGCGGCCGGCCGGACGCCGGGATGCGGTTCGAAGCCGATGGCGTCGACCACGCGACGCCACGCGAGAGGGAGGTCCCCGGGGTCGTCGAGCAGGACGAGGCGTTCGATCTGGGTCTTTCGGGTCTTGAGGGCGCCTGCGACGACGGCGAGTCGTTGGCCGACGCAAGGCGCGGCGCGTTCCCGGGCGAGCGCCTCGACGGCGGCCATGTCCGCAAGACGCGTCTGGTCAGTTCGAAAACGGCCGTCCCATCCAGCCTCGTACCAGCCCGCGCGCCACCGCATGAGTTCCCGGGACACGCCGATGGGGTCGACCTCGAAGGACGCGTGATAGAAGCGGGCGAAGTCATTCGCGTCGGCGAGACAGCTACGGTAGCGGGCGACCTGGGCGGCGGGATGGTCGAGCACCGGCGGCAACCCGAGCTCCGTCTCGAGCGTCTCGAGCAGGCCCCGGGGTCCGAGCCGTATCTCTCCGAGCGTCGTGGTGCGCGGCGAGGGGTCGAGGCCGTCCGCGTGCAGGCCGAAGCGTACGATCAAGCGGCGATCCCGCGTCGACAGGGGCGAAGATCCGTCACATGGTGACGCCCTTGCAGAAGTCGGCGATGCTGCGCGCCGTCTCCCGGCTGATTTCGGGGCAGCTCGTGGGGAAGATCTCGGTGCCGTGGATGGTCCCCATGACCTGCCGGCACTGGGCCTTGACGCCTTCGGCGATCAGCAGTCGATAGAAGTTGATGCCCTCGTCGCGCAGCGGGTCGCATTCGTTCACGCTGACGACCGTCGGCGGCAGCCCGCGCACGTCCTCGGCGGTCGCGAAGCTCGGCCAGGCGAGGGGATCCCGGTTCTCGAAGGCCTCGATGCCGTAGATCACGGCCCCGCGGTTGTTGTGCAGGTCGAGGAGGATGCCGTTGTTCTCGGTGGACGAGGGGTTCTCGGGCAGCGGCCACTCGCCCGCGATGTAGGGACACAGCGCGTAGAGCCCGGCCGCGACGCCGGTGTCGCCGTCCTTGAGCAGCTTGAGCCCGGTCGCAAGCGTCAGGTTGCCGCCGCCGCTCTCGCCGGCGACCACGATGCGGCTCGCGTCGATGCCGAGCATGTCGGCGTTGGCCGACACCCACTTCAAACCGGACACACAGTCGTTCAGACCCGCCGGGTACGGCTCGATCTCCGGGACGGAGGAGGGCGAGAGTGCGTTGCGGAAATCCACCATGGCCACGGCCACGCCCTGGGCGGCGATGATCTTGCCCCAGGCGCGGTAGTTCCCGAGGTAGCAAGACATCATCATCATGCCGCCGCCGTGGATGTAGTAGACGCACGGCACGGTCTCTCCCGAGTCCGGGCGGATGAACTGGATGTTGATCGTGTTGCCGTCGGGTTCGGAGGTGACTTCGTGGGTGACGATGGTGAGGCCTGCCGAGGGCGCGATCTCCTCGTTGTCGGCCATCTCGAACATCGCGGCGAGCGCCTCGTCGGCGGCC
>JAPPHP010000349.1 GCA_028821035.1 Gammaproteobacteria bacterium
ACTTCTCGTGGGATCGACGCTCTCCCTTCAGGCTCACTTCACATGGGACAAGTCTATCACTTGACTCCACCCTCAGGTTCCCTACACCATAGCCGAGACGCGGAACGCTTTATCTAGACCGCCTTCCTGGCGAACGGGTCGAGAAAGGTCGCCGGAGGATTGAACCCGACTGGCTACCCGTCGTCTCTTTTGTGCCTCCAGCAAGTCTGCGCATCGAATCCACGCATCGAAACGATGGAACAGCCAAGGTAGAGACCGTTTGATGACTGCCGCCCTAGAGAACTGCACACACGCCATAACCGGAGATCAGGAAATCGTGTTCGGTTACGGCAATTGGAAAGTAGTCGGAAAGCCAGAGATCGGGCAGCGCGGGACGGTATACGGAGTGCAGGCCGAGAACAGACGAGGGACAATCACGTTTTGCGGTCAAGAACTGTGCCTGATCGGAACTCCGAACCCGGAATCGCATGCCCCGATGGATTTCGAGCAGACGTTCTTCGACTTCTCTAGCGGAGGTTGGACCGAGAATATCGAAGAAAACGCCGTGACGCTCGCCAATCCGATCGTCGCACTGACGCTTTTGAAGGACGGGGATCGTCCGGAATATGCGGTAGCGTACGTGTTCGGGGACGCGTCTGACCTAGTGGTAGCAATAGAAGCCGCGGTGCGCGAACATGGGTCCAGCGCCCAGATGCGTTTGATAATGGAGGGCGGACCCGGTTGGCATGGAAGGCCCAGGACGTGGGCGTACTTCGTGTCATTGGACGGGTTTCTTTCCGCGCGCGCCGCAGCCGAGGCGATGGGATCAACGGTCTTCCGCCTAGCGAAGTAATAGATGAAACAGGCCGAGTTCGATCTCGGGTTCATCAGCTACTCTTGTAGGAAGGTAGCTAGCCCGTCCGTAGACCTCTATGCGCCCAAACAAAGCATGCGCTTGCGCACGAAGAACGCAACGCTGCCGTGCTCGATGCCTTCGCAGAGGCCTACCCGCGAGCGCTTCTTCGGGAGGTTGTGGCGGAACAGGCGATCCTTTCAGTCCGTCTGGCACCACCTCGAAAGCCAGCATGCCTTCCTTCCTAGGCCATCCGTGACGGACGGCAAGCATCCGTAACACGGACGTTGCACGAACGGGCTGACTGTCCACATCGTCTCCGCAAGATCCCCGCTCCAAATCACTCTCCACGGTCCCCGCCTTCTCGAAAAACGCAGGCCAACCGTCGAACCAGGCCACTTCTACGCGCCGCGAGGGACGCCAAACCAACACCCGCCTGCCTTCCCCCAGCCGGATCGGTTGGGAAGCGACACGGCACAGCGGCCGTTCGGGAGATGCGTCGGTCTACGGGGCGGTGCGGTTAGTGTCGGTGGTGGGGGGCACCCACCATCAGCTAGCCGTAGCTCTTCGCGCTGCGTGGTCCCCGGGCCTTGTTCCTCGCCACTCGCCCACGCCGTCAGAGCGGCCTTGGAACGATCGGCCATCTGGCGAAGGTGACGACCCTTCGGTTAAGGTCGACGAAGTTCTTTTTCCAGCCTCGAGTTCCCTCTTCGGGAAACCTGGGCGGACCCCACCAAGCCTCTTCCCCCGACTCAGGCGGTAGTCGTTGGCCAATCAGTTGCTCAATTTCCGTTATCGTGACGTCCATCAAATCGGGTTGGTGGGGCTGGCTATCCAGAAAGCGATAGACCGGCGCTAGATCGTTCTCGTCCCAACTCATTCTTTCTTCGGCCTTGCAGCGCATCAGCTTGCCCGAACACTTCCGAGGTGACGATATCGGCTTCGGAAGGCTGCCCCGCACGTTCCCTGCGAACTAGTACCATGTACAATGATCGTCCTTGTACTTGGCTCTTGGCTAGTGGTAAGCGATGGACCACCGTATAGACTTGCCGGTTTCCTGGCTCCCGCCGATCAAGGCCATCGTCCACCGCGGGATCCACGACAAGATCTCCCGCGCCCGGCAGCACCCCGCCGAAGTCGGCTAGATCGTATTCCTCCGGCATATCGTAGTAGGTGCCTCCTCACGGGTTCGGTACAGGCGGATCTATACAGGAATGTACCTCATGTCGTCACGTTGAAGAACAGCCGGATTACGGCCAGGGTGACGAGCGTAGCGGCGACCATCCCGCCGACGACACCTCCCAACACCCAAGCCCTGGTCGCCATATGCTTCATATGTGCTTCGATCGACGCAATCCGCTCCGGGAGCGTAGGCCCACTGCCGCCCCCGAACCACTGACGGAGCTGTTCGGTCTGAAAGTCGTATTCAGCCATCCTCGTCCTCACCAAAGGGACCATCGATTCCCATGCTAATCGTTCTGAACATCTCCACCTTCCCGCAGTTACGACACTCGATAGCCACAGCCGGGCTAGACCACTTACGATCCCACGAGACCAGGGCCAGCCGATGGTTGTCCACCACCCATCCGGATTCTCCACAAGTTGAGCAGACGGGGCTCTTGGACTTGGACTTCAGCCAAGCTATCGCCTGATCCTTCTCCTCCTCCGTGAGCTTCGCGGTGAGCGCCTCTGTCGTGATCTCACTCATCCTGCCAGTCCCAAAAAAGTCGCTTGCCTCTAGACGCCAGAACCTACTTTACGAGTTGGCGGGTACGAGTTGCGGCTGCTGCCGCTTGGTCGGTTTCGCGAGGATGGAGGCTACCTCGATGTCAACGAAGTGGCCGATCCAACGTCGCACCCAACCAATAGGATAGATCGGCGTGTGGTCGTAGATCTCATGGCCCTCGACCAACTCGTTGTGGCAGAGGAGGCTTATGATCCGCAGCTTGGGTGGTTCACGCTCCTCAATCTCAATACGTCGCTGTTGAAAAGCGAGGGTCCGATCTGGGAGAACGTCTCGGTCGTTCTCAAAGGCGACCATCTCGCGCTCCAGTTGTGAGAACTGTTGCCCAAGACGCACATGCATCGTGGTACGGCGTGCGGTGCCGAACACTAGGTCGAACGCAGCTAGCAAGGCGGCTGTCGCCGCGAACGACGCAGCGAGGATCTCCGACTTCCCGAATACGGCGGCGAACGCGGACGACCCAGCCACGATCTGTAGCGTGGCGATGACCGTGTGGATGCCTTCGAAGAATGCCCGTCTACGCTGGTGGTAGCGGACTGACAGTCGCACCCCGAACAAGTTGCTGAAGAACTCGTCGTAAGCAGCCATTAGCAAGCACCTTCCTACGAATCCTTGGACGTCTTGCCGCCCCCGCCCTCACTTCCCGTAGCCTTGCCGCCCCCGCTACCTTTCGGCTTCGCCGCAGGCGCAGTTTGCGTGACCTGGGTTGCGGTGTCTCTGCTTTCGCGACTTTCGAGGTTGCGGAAGGCGTCCTCACGCGTGGCTCCCCCACGGGGAACAACAGTTCGCGATCTCTTAGCCGCGGGTGGCCCGCCTTGCCCGCCTGGCCTGGCGTCCTTGTTCTTGGCCATGGGTGGGGTTCTCCTTGCTCATCTCGCACTCTTGCTCGGGCCGTCTGGCACCACCTACCGTACCACAGAGCCCTTGCGCTTTCTCAGTCCCTACGGTCCTCGTACGCTTGGCCTTCGACGCTCGTTGACTATCGCGACGATGTCCGACGGGTCCAACAGCAGGTGGGGTCACCTCGGCCGTCGATCGCTGGCGTAATCCGCATCGCGAGGGTGGCGCCGCGCTGGAAGCCGTCGAGACCACTAAGCGCACGGTTCCCGTCTCCCGCCATGCGTTCCGTTTCATGGTACTGACGGCGGGGCGCGGCGTGGAAGTGCGCAGGATGGAACGGCTCGACATGGATCTCGACGCCGCGACCTGAAACCGTCCGGCCGACAGGATCAAGCCTGGCAAGGCGCATCGCGTACCGCTCTCGCCCCAGGCGCTCGACGTTCTCGAGGCGGCGCGCCGCTTCGGCGGCGCCACGGGCCTTGTGTTCCCGGCGCAGGGCAGGCGCGGCCAGATGCTGCCGGACAACGCGATCCACCGCCTCGTCTCGCGGGTCTGCGACGGCGCGACGGCGCACGGATTCCGCTCCAGCTTCCGCGACTGGGCCGGCGAGGCCGGCATTGAGCGCGACGTCGCCGAACTCTGCCTTGCGCACGTCGTCGGCGACTCGAACGAGCGGGCTTACGCACGCAGCGACCTGCTGGAACGGCGCCGTCCGGCCATGCAGCGACGGGGCGACTACGTCGCACCGTGACACGTCCCGCTGCGACGGAGAGGGCCCTGATCGACCAGTTCCCGCCGCCAATCCGGTTTCAGGGCACTCTCCGCGCCGCCCAGCAGGGAGACCGGACCGCATCCAACCCTCTTTCGGAAAGGACCGGGTTCGAAGACGAATGCGCCCCCCGACCGTAATCGGCTGCAGCCGAGTATTCGCGTCTCTGACAGTTGACGCGGACCAGACGCCACATGTCACGATTGCCCCGAGAGAACACGCCGTGGGACCAGTGGGTACCCACGCACTGTCGACCCGGAAAACTGGCCATGAACTTCAGGACGCACGTCACGGAAGAAAAGAAGCGGCTCGCGCAGCGGCGGCGGGCCGCCGAGAAGCGGGCGACCGAGATCGAGTCGCAGTTGAGCGATCTTCGCGCCGAGCTGAACGTCGTTGATGGTGAACTCGCCGCGATCGAGGCCTACGAGAAGGCCAGGGGCGAGACGCCTTCGCCACGGCGTCGCCGAGCGCGCAAGGCCGACGCGCCGGCGCCTGCCAAGACAACGCGCCGGCGCCGCAGGGGGTCCCGCCGGGCCGAGATCCTGTCCGCGATCGCTGCGTTCGGCGGCACCGGCGTTGGCCGTGGCGGCATCATCGAGGCCCTGAACGTCAAGGGCGACAAGTCGGGCGAACAATCCGTCAGCAATGCGCTGGCCGCCCTCAAGAAATCCGGAGCCGTGACGCACCGGGACGGAAAGTACGCGATCGCTACGGGCGATGCGGCGGCCGCGGATGCCGCGCCGCCGGCCGGGATCCAGTGACGGTTGACAGCTTCGTTAACCACAGCGACGACCGCATCAAGGCAGGGCGGGGCGGCCACGGAGACGCCGCGCCCGCCCAACGCCGGCCTCAGCCGTCGGGGTGAGTGTCGCCTTCTTCCGCGCGTTCCTCCCAGTCGTCCGGCCGTTCGTCCCAGCCGCGTGACTCCCAGTACGCGTCGTTGTTCGGGTTCAGTTGGTCGGCGTGGTTGTCGAGATCGTCTTGCGGATCCATGGCATCTCCTTCTGTCAGATGAGTAGGCGTGGCCAAGGATGCGGCGAAACGCCTGAACGCCGGATGAACACGCTTGGCCGCCGCCTACGTCGTCTGCAGGAAGCAGTCGGAGCCGCGTCCGGCTGCCCAAAGTGCCCTCGTCGACCAGTTCCGGCGCGAAACCGCTTTCGGGCCACGCGAAGCAGCTTGCTGGCACGGCCCCACCCGTTCATGCAGACTTGGGTCGACTACGTTGCCGGGAACAGGTGATGGTCGCCGCCGCAATCGTGACCGTCCTTGTCGCGCTCGAACAGTCGCTACGTATCGCGTGGGAGGACTCGGGGCGTTTGGCGCCGCTTCCGCTTTGTGGCCTATGGCACCGTGCTCGCGGCGGGTCTGGCGTTCGCGTAGTTTGCGCTCGTCCCCCAGCATGTCTGACGGGTTGATCGCCACAATCTTCCGGCTGCTCGGTCGTTGGGGTCGCGTCAAGCGAGCCGACTCGGTAGCAAGTCCCGGACGCGCCGCCGGGATGGCCTGCGGCGTGGACAGTCGAAGGCGGGAGCCTCGACAGGACGATCGCCGGTCGATGCCGGCACGCGGTCGCGCCCTCGCCGTCCTGTACGCACTCGGCGCGAGGGTTCGCCCCGAGGATGCCCCGGCCGTGTTCGCCTACGTGGTGGGCTTGGCGTACGCCCGCGCCACAGCCGAGAAGCGGGATGACGCCAAGGCAGTCGCCAGTTTCCGGGTCGCGGCCGAACTCGGGCATGCGGCGGCGCAACTCGAACTGGGCATGATGTATGCCGAGGGCCGCGGCATTGCCGGGCGGAGTCCGCACGCGGTGTTCGACCTCTGTCCCTACGTTGAGGCGAGGACGATCGCGCAGCTCCTGGAGGACGATCCCGAGTGCTGGGTGCACTGGCTGCGCAAGGCTGCCGATCAGGGGCTCGTGGACGCACAGTTCGAACTTGGCAGCACCTACGGCGAGTTCGCCGAGGCCTCTGACTACGACAAGCCGGAAGACGCCGAGGTCTTCCGAGGACGGGCGTTCGGCTGGAACCTCCGCGCCGCACTGCAGGGACACGTCGAGGCGCAGTTCCGCGTCGCGAGGTACCTTGAGAACGAGGACGACGAGCAAGCTGCCTATTGGTACCGAGAGGCGGCCGCCCAGGGTCACGACCGCGCCCAACTGGCACTCGGGCGGATGTACTCCGAGGGTCGGGGCGTCGACCGCGACCGTGACGCTGCGCTGCACTGGTGGAGTGAGGCCGCGCAGCGCGGCAACCGAGAGGCGCAAGTACTGGTCTACGTGCCGGACGACATCCCGGACCCGCCCAAGGTCCCGGCTGTCGGACCCGACGCATGGTTTGGGCTCGGTGTCCTGCATGCCGCGGGCGATGTCGTCGAGGAAGACCCGGCGGCGGCCATCCGGTGGTTCGAGCGGGCAGCACACGCGGGCGACGCCTGGGCACAGTTCAACCTGGGCTATCTCCTCGACCAGCGCATCGAGCGCATGGGGGTCGTCGATCGGGAGCCCGACGAGGGGTTCTACTGGTTCCGACGGGCGGCGCAACAGGGGCTCGCGCAGGCACAGTGCGTGGCGGGGCTGCATTGGGCCTGCCATCGCCTGGAGGCGGTCCACTGGCTGCAGCGGGCCGCCGAGCAGGACCTACCCATTGCGCAAGCTGCGCTGGCGTTCGTCTACGAAGAGGGTCGCCTTGATGTCACGCGCGATTTCGGGGCGACGATGTTCTGGTTGCGCAAGGCGGCCGCGCAGGGCGACATGGATGCCCAGTTCCGCCTGGCCTGGAATATCGAGTACGTGCTGTGGAACGTGGCTGGCGCCGTGCCGTGGTACCGCAGGGCCGCGGAACAGGGCGACGCCGAGGCGCAGAACCACATGGGGCGGCTGTTCGAGCATGGCCACATCGGGAGGGGCCGCGTGGCGCGGGCCCGGGCGTTCGCGTGGTACTCGCTCAGTTCGCTGCAGGGCCACCCCGATGCACGGCGCAGTTGTCGACGCATTCGCCGCGCGGCGTCGGTAGCCGACCTGGAGCGAGCGCTGCAGGCGAGCGATGCACTGCGCGCGCGGCTGGCGGTACACGGTCGCGTGGCGTCGGGGCCGCCCGCCGTGGAGGTGCCACCCGAACGCCGCTTCGACATCGCGCTCCTGGGTGCCCTCATCGAACGCGGAACCGTGACCGTCGGTGACCGCGTGCTGCTGCACGCCGCCAGCGGCGAGCCGCTGGACCCGTGGACGCCCCTGCCGAATCCCTTCCCGCTGGCCGTGTGGCGGCGCTCGCACGGTCGCACCATCTGAGCCGCACGCTCCGTGTGGTCCGGATGGGAGTGTCTCAGGGGGAGAAACGGTCGATCACGGCCTGCGCATGGTCGCGGATGGTCCCGCCGGGAACCCTCAACCAGGTCTCGAGCAAGCGCCGATATGAACAGGACACGAACTTCACTTCGTCGCCTGCCACATGCTGGGCGAAGGACTCGATCTCGCTCAAGTGTGTTGCCCGGGTGTCGGCGCCTATTTGGCGTCCCGTTCTCACCCAAACCTCGGGCTCCGCGTAGACGTACAGCAGCATCGGTCGCAACCCGGCGTGCGGCCCCCGGCGATGGACCTCCGTGCGGAGCGCGAACGCGTGCTTGACGAGTTGTGCCGCGTCCAGACACGAGTACAGCCGAGGATTCTCCCGTAGCGCGTCTCGAGCTCCTGCGTAACCCGTCATGCGGCTGCCCCAGACGTCCCGCCAGTACGCCTTGCTCAGACTTGGCGCCTTCCGTGGGCGAAACGGTTCATACCGCTTCGACTCCACGCCAATCAGCGCCGACCGCGTAGCGATCAGGCAGTCCGGTACCGGATGCCGCCCACCCCGCCAGGGAAACCGGACGGCAGTCTCGACCGAAACCGAATGCGCCGGCCAGCCCGCCTGCTCGCACCCCGGCAAAGCGGGCAACTCAGCAGGCCGGTGGAGGAAGAACCCGAAGGCGTTGACGGCCAACGCCGCCGAGGACTCCGGATGGTCGAACTTCCTGCGACCGATCTCGTTGCCGGGCGCGGCCATCAACGCGCGCTCGATCTCCGCCGCCGGCACGCCAGGCAGGAACCGTTCAGTCCGTCCACCGTCCGACACGGTTCGTCTCGGAGACGTGTCGACAATCTGCTCGGCGTTGGAGAACGCCTCTCGAACGATGCGCCCTACGTCCGTCAGTTCGGCGCCGCCGTACATCGCCTTCACCTCCGAGCCGTTCGCGAACGGCAAGTGGCGAAACTCGACCGGAAACGATCGCGCTTGCAGTGACATCGAGACCGTACCGCCCGTCTCACGCTCCGTGAACCTCCCAAGTGCCCGGCTAACCGTCTCGAACAGCTGCAGTTGTGCGCCGTTCGCGAAGAACTCGCGCGAGCCGAGGACTTCGAGAGCGACTTGGCGAACCCGCTTCATGAGGTACCGGTTCTCCAGCCTGAGTTCCCCCTGGCGCACCCATGCGAAGACGAAGGCCAAGCCGTACTCAAGTACCTGCACCAGGGCGGACAAGGGCGTGTCGCCGGACCACTTCAGTTCGATCAGCCGGACGGTCTCCTCTTCGCAGTGAATCAGGTCGACGCATCGGCGACGGTCCGCGTAGGGATCGACGATGCCGCTCGCGACCGGACACTGGTTGAACCATCCTGGCCATCCAGGCATGTGGTCGTTAGCTGCAAGGTTCGCCACCGCCTTCTCCAGCAGCGTCTCCTTGTTCGGGTTGTGATCCTGCAGTTTCGTCGCCCGGCGGAGCCTCCAAAGTTCCTTCGACAGCGACCGCGGTCGGCCCGCGTAGTTCGCGACCAACCGCCCGTGGATCGCCGAGATCATGTCGAGTGCCGCCGCTTCCGACAACCGGCTGATGGACGCCGACGGTTGCTTCAAGTCTGCGCGGCGCTGGACGCCGAGCGTCCTGCAAATCACGTCTTCCGTGCCCTCGAACAGGCTCGCCATCTTTCTCGTCTCCTTCGGTTCGGAGAGGAAACTGCCACAACGGAGACTCGCGGGGTAGCGGCGTGCTTGGCCGATCTCGCATCGGGGAGAGACTCGCCGCCGCCAGAGCACGTACCCAAACGCGAAACGCAGTGCGTCGCCTTGGCGACGCCACAGGCCCGGAGGCGGCTGACCACCATCCAGTCGCGGTTCAGGTCAGCAAACCCCGTGGGCGCCTGCCTTCGGCACCGCGCTCTAGTCGCCTGCGGCGACCCGAGCCCCCTGGCGGGGTCTCGGCCCATGCGGGTCACGATCGCTGGCGCTTGCGCCCTCCGGGCGCCGAGAACCGGTACTCCACGGCGCATCCGCGGCGCGGCGCGGACTAACGGACGGCCTCTCCCTCAGCCGGCGCTTCGGCCTGGGCCGCTTCCAAAGTGTTCCGTTCCCGCCTGCATCACTTCCAAGTCCAGCACTTGCGCGTCTCTCTCACCGCACCCCCGACGACGAGGCCGATCGACAGGGCCGCGCCATTCGGAATACGTCGCGGGTCTCACGCCTGATGCGGCACCAAGACAATGCGCTGGCGCCAGCGACACGATCAACCGCCGGGCGAGTTCGCGAGGATTGCCGCGCCGCTACGACAGACGCCCCGGTCCCGCGACGCTCGCCCCAGGCGCTGGTGGGAAACGACGGAGCGGTTCTCGTGTCGCGTTGTCGTGTCAGGTCGAACCGGCTCCGCCGCTCCCCGTCAACAGCGCCGAAGACGGACCAGCCGGGCCGACGCATGCACGGACTCGATGCGCCAGCCGGCGCATCGGCACACGCCCGACGGCGGCCACGCGTCCCAGCCGGACGAATCCGTCCACCACGCCTCCGAGTTCGCCGCCTCGGGCAACTCCAGCCCGGTCAGTTCCCGGAGCCGCTCGAACGGCAGGATGCACGAGGCGCCCGACAACCGGTCCAGATAGTCGTAAAGCCCGACGACTCCGTTCGTGTCCACCCTACGCTCCGTCGCGGTCGCTGCCGTCCGCAACGGCATGATCCGCCGATCCCGGACGGCGTTCAACGTTCCGTTCCGAGCCGCTGCCCGTCCGAACCTCCGCGCCGCCCGAGCCTCCGTCCGTCGGGTCGCGACCATGGTGGCGTACGTGCTCGACCGGCCAACCCGGTCGGGTTCTCCGCTGACGCTCCGACCTCGCTGGCGCGAGGTGACCGGCCTGTGCGCGCACGCCGCGGCCGGGGCTCCGACGCACTTCCGCGTCGCCACAACGGAGCACACCATGGACCTCGAAACCGTCATCGCCCAGTGGAGCGGCAAAGTTCCGCCGGGCCTCGTCCCGCCGGCCGTCCTGCGCGAGAACGCCCCACCGTGTTCGCAGCCAAGATGTAGAAGGCCAGCATCGCGCAAGGCCGACGGCGGGTACTGGAAGTCCTGCGACTCCTGCAGGATTCGGCGCGCGAAGTCCTGCCAGCGCCGCAGAGCGGCCCTCGTTGCCGAAGGCGGCTGCCGGCGCTGCGCCTACCGCAAGAGACTGGACGGCGACTTCCTCTGCGCGCGGTGCCGCGAGGACCGCGACATCGAGCGCGCGCAGAAGCGCCAGGACGCCCTCGACGCGGCGGTGATCGACGAGTTCGCCGCGAAGCCCGAGAGGGCGCACGAGCCCTCGAACCTCGACTGCGGGATCTCGCCCTGGAACGCGAGGCCGGCGCCGGAACCGACGGCCGCCTACTGGTCGCCACTGCCGGATCCCGAACCGCTCGAGGAACAGGACTGGCGCTGGTCGCCCATGAACGGCGGGCTGCACCACCGGTACTGATCCCGCTTCTCCGCGCTGCGGGCGCGGCGGCTCCGGTCGCCGCGCCTTGCTCGTCCACTGCCAGAGCAGCCGGCTTGTCCACGACTCCAAGGCCGACTGGCCCACCAGTCGGAAAGCCGACTTGTCCACTGGCAGAAGAGCCGGCTCGCCCACTGTTCGGACAGCCGGGCTTGCCCGCTCGTCGGGAAACCGACTTGCCGGCTACCCGGCCATACCGCACGTCCCCTGACAGACGAGTTGACCTGGCCACTAGCCACCCAGCCGGTTGAGCCACCCGTGTCGATCGCTGCCAGGGCGTAGTCGCACCGGGCCGCCCGAGCGTGTCTCTACGCACCGCAATAGACCGAACTCACAGCCGCGCGGCCATGCCCCAGTTCCTCGGCGATCGTCCGCCGCGCGTCCTTGTCGATCCGCCGCCTCGGACCCGTCAGCGAACGCTGCGGCGGTCCGCCGGCCGCCGGTGCCTTCCAGCCCGTGATCTCCTCATAGCGAAGCTGCGCATACGCGTGACGCAGCCCGTGCATGCGGTACAGGCCCGCTTCGCGGGTCTGGCTCTCGTAGACCTTGAGCTGCTGCCGGTAGTTGCGCTCCGGTGGGATCAGCGCGCCGCTCCTCGCCAGCCCGCGCGCCTCGTCGAGCAGCAGCCGCTGGGCCGCGTTGCGCACCGGCACCTCGCGCGGCCGGCCGCCCTTGGTGGTCGAGCCCTTCAGCCGGATGCGGTCGCCCCGGTCGTCGCGCGCCGGCGTGAACTTGATCGCCTCCTCCCGGCGCAGGCCGAAACCCGCCTCGAGCCGGAGCGCCATAGCCACATGCGGGTCTTTCACCAACGCCAGCTTCCGGGGATCCAGCACAACGCTCTTGTCCGCGTTGGTCACGTACTCGCGGTTGGCGATCCCCAGCTCCCCGTTCACGGGCACCACGCCCGGTCGGCCGATCCGCGCCGCCCACCAGCGTACGTGCGCCGTGCGGTTCTTCATCGTTCCGATGGAGCGCCCCTGGCGCTTCCACTCGCGCACCAGCGCCACGACGTGCTTGCGCCTCAGCCCGGTGGCCCGCAGGCCCTTGAAGCCGAGAGCGTGCAGCGTGTCCGCGATCTGCGCCAGCGCGTAGGAGCGCGCCGTGCGCGTGCCATGCGAGCCGTCGTCGTGCGCCGCCTGCAGGCGCTTCAGGTCGTAGTTCAGGTCGCGCATGGCAGGCTCCGCCAGCACGCGCCGTGGATGGATGGAATCCGGAAGCAACGGCAGGGCATGGTCAGTCTCCGCGACCTTCCCCGGTAGCGCCGGGGCGCGCCCTCCCTTTGGCCCGCCCAGCTTCCTCCCACGACGCCGCCCGCGTCAACGACCGCGTGTTTATCACTGGCGTGAAAGCCAGCCGCCTCGAGCCGCGGTGGGACCGACGGTCCGCGTATCGGTGGGGTAGGGGAGCTACCGCGCCCGGCGCCGCGTCAGCGGCCCCGGGCCGGCGTACGGTTTAGTTTTGCTGGGCGATCCGCCGTCCTTCGACGAGGACTATGCAGACCCGCATCGCTGCGCAAGGCCCCAAAGATGCAGTTGCCGTGCCGTCGCTTGCGGCGACCGCGGCGTGTCTTGCGACAGCGGCCGACGGCCTCTTGTTCGGCGCCAACGGCGTCGCGGGCCTCCGTTTCCGGCGTGGCAAGGGATGCCTCCCAAGCCCCCGTGACCGCCTCGGTCGCCACGACAGCGTCGGCTTCGATCAAGGACTCCGAAATCGTCCCGTCGTGCCCCGCGAGCTTTCCGAAGGTCTCGCGAGACTGCCGCGCTGCCGCGTCTGGATGCTCCATGTCGCCCGTCAGAAACAGCGACGCATCCCGTCGATTCACCCCCGCCGCCTTGCGGCCGCGTGGCGCATCCGTGCCCATGCCGGTGCATCTCCCCGGACTCCAGAACGCGCGAGCATCCCGGAAGCGGCACCTGGGCGTCGGCAGTCACAAGCTATGTCTGTCGCGCCCGCGCCGGATTCCCACCGGCTGTCTGGTCTCCCAGTCTGTCGAAGTGGCCTCCGACAACACCGCCATACGGCGGTACCAAAGCGCGCGCACCATAGCACCGGCACCAAGCTGGCACCATTCCTGTTTTGATAAGCGCCCCCGGCGCGACAGGCTCTGCGCCGCGTTTAGCGCCCCGTCACTACCGGAATTCGCGTCGCGTGTCCCTCGTACTCGGCCTCGCCCTCCGACGTCCGACGCCAACCACCCGTAGTGACGAGGCGCCCGGGTTCGTCGTCGGTCCCCAGCGCCTTCCCACACGCCAACGTGCCGGAAGGGCGCGATGCTTAAGACCTCCGACTCCTCCGAGCGCACGCTATCGTAGCGCCGCGGACCAAATTAGTGGCCGTTACTGATGGAATAGTGCAGAATCGGGCTATAAAGTGAAGGATTGACCGATGTTGATTGAGTTTTCTGTAGCCAACTACAAGTCCTTCAAGGACGAAGCACATCTGAGCCTTGTGGCGGGCGCCGGCACCGAACACCGTGACACGCATGTCCTATCCCCGTCTATGCCGACTGGAATACGGCCCATTCGTCTCTTGCGCTCTGCCGTGATCTACGGCCCCAACGCGGCCGGCAAGACCAACCTTCTTAGCGCCTTGGCCGCAATGAAGACCATCGTCAGGCGTTCCGCCCCGGGCCTTGACGAGCAACTCTTGCCGCCTTTCAAGTTCGATCCGGCGTGCGAGACTAGGCCAACCTCGCTCGAAGCCGTCTTTGTCATGGATGGCGTTCGATACCAATACGGCTTCGCTGCAACGCCCGAGGAGATAGTCCGCGAGTGGCTCTATGCATGGCCGCGCGGCCGTGTGCAGATCTGGTTCGATCGAAGCCCCGAACACGGCGGGATCAAGTACGGGCACCAACTGACCGGGGATCGCGAAGTGTGGCGGCGCGCGACACGCCCGGACGCATTGCTGCTCTCCACGGCCGTCAACCTAAACAGCCGACAACTCCAGCCAGTCTACGACTGGTTCACCCGCCTGCAGGTCGCCGGTATCGGGGGATGGTCGTCCAACTTCTCCTTGGAGTGCTGCCAGGACGAACGCAAGGATCGCATCGTGCAGTTCCTTCGCGCCGCTGACTTAGCCATAGCCGACGTACGTCCTCTAGAGGCAGGCGAGGATCCATCGCCTTCGAGTCTCCAGACCGGACTCAACTGGGCTGAGACCCGCGGCAAGCTGCGGTTGCGCCACGACGTTCCAGGTGCCAATGGGGAGGGTGAACTCGACCTCGCCGACGAGTCCTTCGGCACCCAAAAGATATTCGCCCTCGCGGGGCCATGGCTCGACACCTTGGAGAACGGGTACGTCGTGGCCTTCGACGAACTACACGGCAACTTGCACCCGGCCCTAGCCCGCTTCCTCATTGAGTGTTTCCACAGCCCTGCTGTGAACACGAAAGGTGCCCAGCTCATCTTTACGACCCATGAGACGGCGATCTTAAGCCAAGACATCTTCCGTCGAGATCAGGTCTGGTTCTGCGAACGCAACGCAGGACAGGAGACCACGCTCTATCCGTTGGCCGATTTCAGACCCCGCAAAGGCGTGCATAATCTGGAACGTGCCTATCTCGGGGGACGGTACGGGGCAGTCCCGCTCATCGCACCTGACCAGCTCAGCCAATCGGACACAACGGTGACAGAGTGAACGGAGCCGGCAGGCGTCCCCCCGCACGCTTCCACCGCGAGCGCCCGCAGCGCGAACCGTACAGCCGCGTTCTGATCGTCGCCGAAGGTCAAAAGACGGAAGCGGCCTACTTCACAGGCGTGGCGAAGCACTACCGGCTGAGCACCGCCAATGTTGTCATCCTCGGCCAAGGTGCCGACCCGACTGGAGTTGTACGCGAGGCCGTCAAGCTGAAGCGCCAAGAACAACGGCTAGGCGACGCGTACGACCGGGTCTTCTGTGTCTTTGATCGCGATGGCCACGCGACGTTCGAGGCCGCGAGCCGACGCGCCAGCGAAATGGGCATCGATCTTGCCCGTTCATGGCCCTGCTTCGAGTACTGGCTCCTGCTCCACTTTGACTTCAGCCGCAAGCCGTACGTCCGCACCGGCACGCGAAGCCCTTGCGACGAGTGCATCCGCGATCTGCAGGGACACATGCCGCATTACCGCAAGGCGCAGCATGACGTATTCCCGCAGCTTCTCGACCGCCTTGAACAGGCCAAAGATCGCGCTGCCCGTGCCCAAAACGACGTTCTCGCAACCGACGAACGCAACCCCTCAACAGAGGTGCATGGGCTGGTTGACTTCCTCCAGCGGCTCAAGCTGCCCGACGGATGACGCACACGGTTCGATACGGTCTTGTCCCCCAAGCGGCCCAACCTCAGCGCAGCGCGCTCGGCGTCCTCCGCGCGTCTCGCCAGTCCTTGACGGCGACACTGGACCGGACATTCCTGCTCCGAGACTTAAGGCTCTAACGCTTCAAGGTGCTCACGCGTCAAGACCGTAGCTAGTCGGCAGACTCCGACCAGAATGCCAAGCAATCCCAAGAGACAACACTCCGTCCCTCGTTCCTTGCTGAAGAACTTCGTCGACGAGAACGGCAAGCTCCACTGCTTCGACCGCAAGCGCGACCGTACGTACGCTACGTCACCGGAGAACGCCTTCGTGGAGAGCCACATCTACACCCTGAGGATGCAGCGCGGGGTGAACTCCTTCGCAGCAGAGCACGCCCTCTCTGAGATCGAGGGCAGAACAGCACGAGTACTGAAGCAAGTCATCGTCAATGCGCGGACCGGTAAGACGCCGGACCTGGCGCCGGGCGACAAGGATCTCTTGGACCAATTCGTCCTCATCCAGTTCCGAAGGGTCGCCGAGCGACTCGACGCACTGAAGGCACACGAGCAGCAGCAGCTCATGGAGGAAGTCACCGCCAAAGTGGAGCGAGAGCTTCCGGACAAGAACGTCCGATCTGTCATGGAGGAGATCGGCCTCGACAGGATCTTCAGAAACTCCTGGATCACCTCGCTGGCTTACCGAGCACCGGACTGGCTTCCGACGAAAGGCCTAGCAGTCCTCTACTCGCCCGCCGGCTGCGATCGACTGCTGATTGGGAGTGATCCAGTTCTCTTGGCTGGGGACGACCGCCGGAAGCCAGATGGCGAAGTCATCCTACCAGTCGCGAGCGACGTTGCCATTTCCTTGGCCATGAAGCGCGGCGAAGAGCGGCTGTTCGTCGACAACCGCCGCACGAAACTCGTCCGGATGATCAATAGTCACGTGTTCAGACAGAGCGACATCGTCGCTGCGGCCTCGGCGCACATCCTAGACGGTCTTGTCGCGGCGTATCGAAAGCGAGAGAGAAAGCGACGCCCAGCGCGGCCCGAATAGTCGGCGACGTAGGTCGGAGGCCCGTCGCGCGGCGAGCGACGTTACGGGAACGCCCTTTAAGGCAACATCTCGCGTTGACCCCGTTCATCTTGATCGTTGCATCGCGCCAGTTCCGGCAGTGACTCGCATGGAGTCTCACGAGCTTCTGGCACTCTCGGTCGCTCCGAGGGCAGCGGAGCCACACTAGCTTAGGGTCGTTCGCGAGCCGTTCACCGCCGCGACTCTTGCCCAAGGCTCGTCTCACGGTGCTGCACCTAGGCCGATTTGCCTTCGGCTTCCCGCCACCGCAAGCTGTCCCTCCAAGAGCTCGGGGATTCACCCCTTGCGCAAGGACAGCAACCCTCGAGAAGACACGCGAAATGAGGTGGTGGAAACGCAGGAAGAAGCCCAAGCCGCAGGCTGAGGCCGTGTTTCGCAGGATGGCGGACGCTGCCTTCCCCGGCGGAGAAGATCAGATCGCGCAAGAAGCCGCCGAGCTGACCGCCTTGCTTCGCGAGCGGGTCTCCCAGGCGCAAGCGAGGAAGCTTCTGGTTCACGCAAAGGGTCGGCTCCTGATCGCGTTCCGTTCCGCGGGCCACGCTGAGGCCGTTCGACGATGCGCCGAGAGCATTCGGCCGCGATTGCCGAAAGAACTCGATCAGACCGTAGCCGACGAGATCTCCTCCTTCGCGTACCGCCGCCTCACCGGTCAACAGTCACGCCAGACCTCCGCCACCATCCTCGCCGACATGAACAAAGAGGAGGCGCATCTGGTCGCCCGAATCACCGCCTACCGACTGGCCCGGCATTTTGGTCGGACCGAGGTCCAGGTACAGCACGTCTACGATCTGGACCCCCGGCTCTACATTACCCGGCTTGCGCAGCATCTCCTCACCCACGACGCCCAGGGCCGGTCGAAGAGGGTCGAGACTCGCCCCGATGCGCATGACCTTTGCCTCGACATCGCGAGTTCGCTCGTACTCGCCCACCTCGTCGAGGACAACGACACGGACTCCGCCCCCGACCCCACCGAGGTCGACCGCCTGGCGCGCCAGGAACTGGAACTGACCCTCTCCCTCCTCATGGCCGATGACTTTGGCTCCTATGCGAACTTCGATCCGTCCGAAGTGTTGTTTCTCTGATTAGCCCGTTGGCGCACTACGGATTTCGGTCGCACTGATC
>JAPPHP010000034.1 GCA_028821035.1 Gammaproteobacteria bacterium
CACCCTGATCGCGCTGGACCCGTTCACGCGCGAGAACGGGGCCACCGAAGTGGTGCCCGGCAGCCACCGTTCCGTGGACCGGGTAGACCAGGATGCGCCGACCGTGAGCGTGGAAATGCCCGCCGGCGCGCTACTTCTCTGGGAAGGCGCGCTATGGCACCGGGGCGGTGGCAACTCGACCGCCAACGAGTACCGGCGCTCGATCAACCTCAACTTCAACCTGGCCTGGCTCAAGCAGCGCGAGAACCAGTTCATCGGCGTGCCGCCGGACGTCGTGGTCGAGATGCCGGAGAAACTGCAGGCGCTGATCGGCTACAAGCTGACGAACTTCGGGCTCGGAACGGTCGACTACCGGAACCCGATCGAAACGGTCAAGCGACGGCTCGCCGAGGGCGCAGCGAACCACCGTCAAGGCTCCCGCGCGATGTAGCCCCCCGGCGCTGTCCTGACCGACCTGCCTCCGGCGGGACGGCAGACCGGGCCGTTGAGCACCTGGGCACCTCAGCGGGATCGATAGAGGGATCGATCAGGCCGATCCGGCGCCAGCCCTTCGACAACAGCCAGCTCCGCGCAGGCGCGACTTCGCATTCACGACCGCGGTCCGCGCAGCGCCGCCTCGCGGCGCACGGCCCTTCCAGCGGTGGAAGCGGTCCGCCAGCACCCGCCCCACACGCCCACAGCAAGCAGGCAGAGAGCCCGGATCCAAGAGGCCCCTCCCCCCACCGAACATCGCCCAATTCAACCGCAGCGGAAAGGGTTATCCACCCCTTCCCCACCGTGGCACCTGTGACCAAGCAAGGGAGCGGCATTCGTGTCGCGATCGGCTTCGCGTCCGCTTCAGGTGTGCCGCTCGACCAACCACAACATCGCCCTTATCAAACGCCGCGCCGCGCACGCGCCCGTGGACCTGCCCCGCTTTAGTGGACAGTCTACTGTTGGGGCTTGAGCCCCGTGAATTGGGCAAGATCGCCCGGTTCCGAACCGGCCGACGACGCCCGGTGCGCGCCGCCCGCTTTCGAAGCGGGCGGGCGGCGCGCGGTCCGCAAGCCTCGACTCGGGCAACGGGATCCTGCGGGAGAGCGTCATGCCGCGGCCGCCTCCGCAGCCCGCTCGAAGGCCACGGGGCTGAGATAACCGAGGGCCGAGTGCCGGCGCTTGCGGTTGTAGAACGCCTCGACGAAATCGAACACCGCCAGGCGCGCTTCGTCCCGCGTGCGGAACACGCTGCGCTCGATCAACTCGCACTCGAGCGTCGCGAAGAAGCTCTCGCACAGCGCGTTGTCGTAGCAGTCGCCGACCGAGCCCATCGACAGCGTCACGCCGGCCTCGCGGCAGCGCTGGCCGAACGCGATCGACGTGTACTGCGAGCCGTGGACGCTGTGATGGATGACGTCCCGCGCATCGCGCTGACCGAGCGCCATGTCGAGGGCATCCAGCATCAGCGTCGTCACCAGCCGCGAGCCCATCGACCAGCCCACCACGCGCCGCGAGTAGACATCGACCACCACCGCCAGGAATAGGAACCGTGGCGTGGCGGAGCGCCTGCAGAGATGCAGCCAGGAGAAGTCGTGACGGGCCGGACGGGTCCCGCTGGGCTCACGCGGGGGCGGGGGATCTTTGAATGGGGCGATGTTTTCGTTGGGGGCAACGGGACCGACGACGCGTGCCCGCTCGAAAGAAAAGGGCGATGTTCTGTTGCGGGGCATGCGGTTCGTGGCGGGTGGCCGCCGGCCCGGGCCGCGTTGTTGAGCCGGCGACCGACGGTCGGCCCGGGCAGGGAGCGTTTTCGCCGGCCGTGCACGGACGCGGTCCCCTAGAACAGCTTGAGCGCCAGTGGGCGGGCGGTGGATAACGCGGCCCGAACGAAAAGGGCGATGTTTGGCCGGACGAAGTCTCGGGGTCCGGGCCAGCGTTGCGATCGATCACGCCTGTCGGATGGCCACCCCATTTCAGCACCTCGGTCGCTTGGCTGGCGCCGATGCGACTATCCGTGTGGCAGTCCCTGGTGCGCTAACGCCGCCCGGATCCTTCCCGCAGCCTCTCCTCGTCGGCCAGCGTCTGCCGGGCCGCCAGCTTGATGAAGAGCTCCCCGTCCTCGACACCCGTGCGCTCGTGGGCGACGCGCAGGACCGCGGCCCGCACCCGCTCGACGAACTCGGGCGCAGCGACCCGCTCGGGGGGAATGACCGTGTAACCGTACTGTTCGAGTTCGGCGACGTATTGCGCGAGCCCAAGCTCCCGGACCGGCGCCAGCATCGCGTCGACCGCGTTGGGCACGTCCCTGGACGCGTCCTGGGGGACATCGGTCGCGGCTTCGGCCATGTAGATTTCTCCTCCACTTGTCGGGAGTGCCGTACACTCAGGCTACTACCGGAACCGGGAGGGGTTGGGAGGATCGCGTGGGCACCCTGCAGTGGCTCGCCACGGCGTCTGGCGGCGCACCGAGAGACTTCCGCATCGACCGCGGGCGCGCCCGACCGGTGACCGGCGCCCTGTGGCTGCCGCCCGACCCGGATGCGGACACGCCCCTGCTGCTCTGCGGCCACGGCGCCTCCGGCGACCGCTACCAGGCGCCGATCCCGTACCTCGGCAAGCGCATGACGCGAGAGCGTGGCGCCGCCGTGCTCGCGATCGACGGGCCCGTCCACGGCCTGCGCCACGTCCCGCCCGGCGGCCGGGAGGCGCTGGCCATCGAGATGCAGAGGGAGGGCGCCGTCGAGGACATGGTGCGGGACTGGCGCGAGGCGCTCGAGGCGGTGGGTCGTGACGCGGGGATCGGCACAGGCCGGATGGCGTACTTCGGCCTGTCGATGGGCTCCATCTTCGGGATTCCCCTGCTGGCCTCCGGGATTGGCGCGCACACCGCCACCCTGGGCCTGCTCGGGACCTGGGGCATCGGCAGGACCTTCGGCGAACGGCTCGCGCGGGACGCCGCCACGATCGACATCCCGGTGCTGTTCCTGATGCAGCTCGAGGACGAGATCTTCAACCGCAAGGGCTGCCTCGAGCTATTCGACGCCATCGGCAGTGCCGACAAGCGGCTGCATGCCAATCCGGGGCTGCACCCGGAGATTCCCGCCGAAGAGATCGACTTCGCGTTCGAGTTCCTCGCCCGCCGGCTGGCCGGCGAGGTCAGACGCGGCATCGTCAACCCCCTGGCAGAGTGACATGGCGAACATCAGCGAGCAAATCCGGGACGAGATCGCCCAGTACGGGCTGGAGCCGTACCTCCTCGACCTCGAGTCGAACGGGCTGACGATCGTCCCGCCCGAAGTCACGGGGGTCACCGACGCCCTCCTCGACCGCTGCACCGAGGTGCTCCTGGCCGAGTTCACCCGGATGACCGGCTGCCCCATCAGCCTCGAGAACGGGCCCGAAGGAGAACTGGAGTGGCCCGCCGGTACCGACCGCATCATGGCGAGGGTGGGCCTGCCACCGGAACCGAAACCGTCCGTGATGCTGATGCAGCAACTCCTTCAGCGAGACCGCTGCTTTCGGGACCTGCTGACAAACCCCCAGGTCGATGCGCTGGTCAGTAGCCTGATCCAGGGGGGCTTCCCCTTCGAGTTTCCGTTCCGCATGCGCCGGCTGGACAACTCGACCTCCTACCTGAAGTGGCAGAGCACGCCCCCGGACGAAGGCCAGACCGGGTTTTCGAGACCCGGGTCGATTGCCCTGCACCCCGACCAGCGCGGCTGTCCCATGCCGTGGGGCGGCAACGCTCTGCACGTCAACGCCACGTGGATGCTCACCCCGTATTCGAAGGAGGACGGATGCCTAGCCTACGTGCCGCGCTCCCACCTCGCCGGCGGGTACCCGGGGCCCGATGCGGACGCGCGCGCCGTCCCGGCCGAAGGGCCGCGCGGGGCCGTGGTCCTCTGGCACGGCGCGACCTGGCACGGCAGCTTCCCGAAGCGCACCCCGGGGCTGCGGCTGAACGCGATCGGCTTCTACCGACACTTCTCGATCAGCCCGCAGGAGAACCTGCAGATGACTATCCCCGACGGGCTGTGGGAGGACTGCGCCGAGCCGGCCCGGCTGCGCGAGATGCTCGGGGTCGGCGACGTGTTCCCGTATCGGGAACAGATGATGCCGGTCCCGAGGCTCGCCCGCGCATAGCCGCTTTCATCCGTCCAAGGAAACGTCCATGACCGATTACGACGTTCACATCCGCGGCGGCACCGTCGTCGACGGCACCCGCGTCCCGCGCTACCGCGGCGACGTCTGGATCAAGGACGGGCGCATCGCGCAGCTCGGCGGCCGCGCGCCGGGGAAGGCCGCGCGCACCATCGAGGCCGAAGGCCACATCGTCGCCCCCGGCTTCGTCGACCTGCACACGCATTACGACGCCCAGATCCGCTGGGATCCGTGGTGCTCGTGTTCGGGCTGGCACGGCGTGACGTCCGTAGTGCTCGGCAACTGCGGCTTCGGCTTCGCTCCCGTGAAGCCCGAGTACCGCGACCGCTCGATGCTGACCATGACGCGCAACGAGGCCATTCCGTTCGAGACCATGAAGCTCGGCATGGAGTGGGACTGGGAGACGATTCCCGAGTACCTCGACTCCCTCGAGCGCGCCCCGAAGGGGGTGAACTGCCTGCACTACATGCCGACGGCGTCGCTGATGACCTACGTGATGGGCCTCACGGCCGCGAAAACGCGCGGGGCGACGCCCGCCGAGCGGGCCGAGATGGCGCGGCTCCTGCACGAGGGCATGGACGCGGGCCTGTGCGGCTTCTCGATACAGCGCATGGGCCCGAGTTCGAGCCAGCCCGACTACGACGGGACGCCCATGGTCACCGACACCATGACGGACGAGGACATCCTGAACCTCGCGCAGGTGCTCGGCGAGCGCCAGGAGGGTTTCATCCAGATCGTCCAGGTCGCCGGCGCCATCGCGGGCGACCCGGCTGCGGACATCGCCTTCATCGAGAAGCTGGCGGGCGTGTCCGGTCGGCCGGTCCTGCACAACGCCGTGTTCGCGGACCGCGACGACAGCAACCGCGACACGCACAGGCCGGTCCTCGACTGGCTCGCGTCGTGCCACGACCGGGGGCTCCCGGTGTTCGGCCAGGGCGCCACCCTGCGCGTCCACCTCGCGCTGACCCTGGCCGACTTCAACCTGTTCGACGGCGACCCCGCCTGGAAGAACGCTACCACGGGCACCCGCGAGGAGAAGCTGCGCAAGCTCGCCGACCCGGCGTACCGGGCGCCGATCAAGGAGTCCGAGAACGACCCGATGGTGCAGGGCGCGCAGCACCTCCTGACCGGTCCCCTCGCGAAGCTGGTCGTGCAGAGCGTCCCGGGCCACCCCGAGCTCGAGGACTACGTCGGCAAGTCCGTGGAACAGATCGCCGCCGAAGAAGGCAAGGACATCGTCGACGCGATGTTCGATCTCTCCGTCGCCGGCGGTCTCGACGTCCACTTCCTCGCGCCGGAACGCCCGTACAGCCCGACCAACTACGCGGCGATCATCAACGACTCACCCTATACGTTCCCGGGTGTCTCCGACGGCGGGGCACACACCAAGTTCTACAACGGCGGCATCTTCACCACCGAGTTCCTGACCTGGCTGGTGCGCGACGAGGGACAGGTACCGCTGGAGGAGGCGCACTACCGGCTGAGCACGTTGCCGGCCCATGCCGCCGGCTTCCGCGATCGCGGCTTCCTGCGCGAGGGTTCTCCCGCGGACGTCCTCGTCTACGACCTCGAGAAACTGGCCGTCTCGCCGGAAGACTTCGGCGAAATCGTGCACGACCTCCCGGGCGGCGAGTGGCGACGCGTGCAGTACGCCCTCGGCTACCGGGCCATCCTCGTGAACGGCGAGGTCACCTTCGGGGACGGCGAGTGCACCGGGGCGACGCCGGGACGGCTGTTGCGCCACGGGCGCGGGTGACGCGCGCGGCGCAGGCTTCTACCCCGCCGCGGCGTCCACCTTGACCGGCGGCTGGTTGTCGACGCTGTTCCAGACCGCCTCGTCGGGACGCCCCAGCACCGCTTCGTAGAGCCCCGGCGGATAGTTCGTCATATGCGGCCCCGGCCCGTCGAGCGGTGGCTGGGCTACCGAGCCGCCCTCGTCCTCGTAGTCGGCGGGCTTCTTGTAGCGCGCGAGTTCCTCGGCCGAGATGCCGGCCAGCGCCGTGACTTCCGGATCGATCCACGCTTCCTGGTCGATGGGCTCCTTCGAGTAGGAGAGCTCCAGCGACAGGTTCTCCGGCCCCGCGAAGTAAATCGACGCGCAGAAGCCGTGATCCATCGGCCCCATCACCGGAACGCCTTTCGAGCGCAGCCGGTCCCGCATCGCCAGCAGTTCCTCGTGGTCCCGGACGCGCAGCGCCACGTGCTGCATCGCCCCTTTCGCGCAGTTCGCGCCGGGGTTGCCCGCGTGGGTCTCCCCGAGTCGGACAGGGATGCCCTCGATGTGCGGGTTGCACACGAACGCGATGGAACTCTCGTCGTTGAGACGCAGGAACCCGTGCCAGGTGTTCGCCACGCCGTGCATCCAGTACAGCGCTACGAGTTCCATGCCGAGCTTGTCGGTGAAGAACTCGATCTGCGACTTCATGTCGGCCGTGCAGACGGCGAGGTGGTGCAGGCCCTGGACCTTGTTCATGTCGGTTTCCCGTGCGATGGCGGCAGGGCGAACCTTGGCCCAAAATGTCCGCATTGGGAAGGGCGGACCCTTAAGATGCGCGTCAGGATCGAGCAGGGAATCCACCACCTCTACGACTCGGACCCCCTCGAAGCGGACCGCGTCGTGTGGGGTCGCGAGACCAGTCGTCTCACTCGGCGCGGCTTCCTGCGGGGCTCCGGGCTGGCCGCCATGTCCGCCGCGCTCGGCGGGGCCATCCCGTTCGCCGAACGCATGCCGGCGGGCCTGATCCCGGCCGCGTTCGCACAGACGACCGAGCCCTTCACGATCCCGGGCAAGGCTGGCCTGCGCGTCCTGAACGACCGTCCGCTCAACGCCGAGACCCCCGCGCACCTGCTCGACGACGCCGTCACGCCGGCCGAGCGCCTGTTCGTGCGCAACAACGGCACCCCGCCCGATACGCGGGACATCGATCCTTCCGCGTGGACGGTGGAGATCGCCGGCGAGGCATGCCTGCGCCCGACCCGCATCTCCCTCGGGGAGTTCCAGCGGCGCTTCGACCACCACACCCTGCAACTGCAACTGGAGTGCGGCGGCAACGGCCGGTCCGAGTTCCACCCGCCGGCGACCGGCAACCAGTGGACCACCGGCGCCGTCGGCTGCCCGAGCTGGACGGGCGTGCGCCTGCGGGATGTCCTCGACGCCTGCGGCATTGGCGACAACGCCGTCTACGTTGCCTGGGAGGCGGCAGACACCCACCTCTCGGGCGACCCGACGAAGCTGCCGATCTCCCGCGGGGTCCCCGTCCACAAGGCGTTGGAGGACGAGACGCTGCTCGCCTGGGGCATGAACGGCGTCCCGTTGCCGCCACTGCACGGCTACCCCCTGCGCATGGTCGCCGCCGGCTGGCCCGGCTCCGTGGGCGGCAAGTGGCTGACGCGCATCCTCGTCCGCGACCGCGTGCACGACGGCGAGAAGATGGGCGGCCAGTCGTACCGGGTGCCCTGCAACCCGGTCGCCCCCGGCACGCAGGTCGACGACACGGACATGTGCATCATCGAGTCCATGCCGGTGAAGTCGCTCATCACCTTCCCGGAATCCGGTGTTCGGCTTCCGTTCGGCGCGCCGCTGCCGGTACGAGGTCACGCCTGGGCCGGTGACCTGTCGGTCTCCGCCGTGCACACGTCGATCGACTTCGGGACGACGTGGCAGCGCGCCACGCTCACCGAAACCGTCAACCGGCTCGCGTGGCAGCACTGGTCCGCCTCGGTCAGCGTCCCGCGGCCCGGGTACTACGAGATCTGGGCGCGGGCGGTGGACGAGCGCGGGCGCTCGCAGCCGGTCCTGCTGCCGGCGTGGAACCCGCGGGGATACCTGAACAACGCCTGTCACCGCATCGCGGTCATGGTGGCATGACCGTACGCAGATCGATACGGACCGTGGCCCTGGTCGCGTGCCTGCCGTTCGGCGCCCTCGGGGCGGAGATCGATCCCGCGACGGGCCTCGTCGTGCAAGCCGGCTGGGAAGACGTCCGCGCACACTGCGGGAGCTGTCATTCCTTCCGGCTAGTCACCCTCCAGCGCGCCGACCGTGCCGCCTGGCGGACCATGATCCGGTGGATGCAGGAGACCCAGAACTTCTGGCTGCTGCCGCCCGATGTCGAACACCGCATCCTCGACTACCTGGCCGCGAACTATCCCCCGGGGCAGAGCGGACGCCGACCGCCGATAGCGCCGGAACTGATGCCCTGACGATCAGGAGTGCGCCGCCGCCCCCGCGCCCGCCGCGGAGGCCGCCGCCGCGCGGCGCGCGCTCAGGATGGCCTGGATGGAATGCAGCGCGGCGAGGTCCCCGGCGACACGGTCGGCCGCTCTGCGCGCATCGCCCGCGAAGGCGAGCCCGACGGCAACGGTGAACGCCAGGTCCCTTCCCGGCCGCGGCTTGTTGGCGCGCAGCCGTTCCCGGTAGTCGAGGGCGCGGTCCACCACCGCCGCCACGTCCTCGTGCACGAGCGCGAGTATCGCGGCCTCGTCGTAGCGTCCCCGACCGACACGGACACGCGACCGCCGCAGCCGCTCGGCCACGCGCCGGAACCGTTCGACGCCCGTCTCCACGCCGCGGGGGTCGACCGCCAGCACCTGCGCCGCCCACTGCAGCCCGTTGCCGCGGCGGAAACCCGCTTCCCTGAGCCGCGCATACGCGCGCTCGACGTCCGCGACGAGCATCTCCACCTCGCGCTCGCCGCAGGCGTGGAGGGCCGCCGCCGGGAGGTCGTCCGCGCCGGTCAGCCAGAAGTGCTCCTCCCGCCAGCGACGCCAGATCGTCGCCAGGCGCTCCAGTTGGCGCCCCGGCACCGGCTCGCCGCCGGACCGCAACAGGAGCACGAGGGCCGCGAAGGTCGTCCCCACCTTGCTGCGCGGGAGGCGATGCGACCGCAGTGCCTCACGGGTCTCCAAGACCCTCTCGTGGAGCCCGTCGGGATCGAGTCCCTCGCGAACCACCATGGCCGCGACGACGTGTCGGACTTCCGACCGCAGGGGGCTGGTCCAGCCGGCCCGTGCGCGCAACGTCGCCGCGGCTTCCTCGAGCCGGTCGACGTCCGTGTCGGTGCGCGCCGCACCCAGCGCCAAGGCGGCGAACCGGACCGTCGCCATGTCCGTGGACCACCGCTTGCGCGCGCGCAGGCGTTCGAGCGTGGCGAAATACTCCTCGACCGGGTCGGATGTCGGTCCCATGCCGGGGAGTATAGGCAAGCCAGCCCTGCCGGGGCCGTGTACGACACGCGTCGCCCGAACCGCTTTCCTGCGCAGTGCGCGCCCGTCCTCGGTTGCACTATGATCCAACCACGAACTCGCGGAGACGCGCCATGGGATTCTGGACTTTCGTCGCCATCGCCGTCGTGTGCGGCTGCCTGCTGGAAGGCTATCGTGTCCACGCGAAGTCGAAGACCGCGTCCGGGAATGGGCGGCTCGACGACCTGGAAGCCCGCCTCGCGGCGGTCGAGGGCCAGGGCGGCCTGGAGGAACGCGTCCGCGCTCTCGAAGCCATCGTCACGGACCCCAAGGCCCAGCTCGGACGCGAGATCGATGGACTGAAAGGCTGAGCGTCCGCGCCGGTGAACGCCGACCTCTGCTTCGTTCCGGCCACCGAACTCGCGGAGCGTATACGGACAGGGGACATCTCGCCGGTCGAACTGGCGCGCGCCGTGCTCGAGCGCATCGAGCGCCTCGACGGGCGCGTCAACGCCTTCGCACACCTGACCGCGGATCTGGCGCTCGACATGGCGAAAGCGGCGGAAGACGCCGTGATCCGCGGTGACGAACTCGGACCGCTCCACGGCGTACCGGTCACCATCAAGGACCTGCACCAACTGGCGGGACATCCCTTGGGGCTCGGTTCGCTCACGCAGGCCGGCCTGGTCGCCGACGCCGACGCACCGGTGACGGCGCGCCTCAAGGCCGCCGGCGCGGTGATCCTGGGCAAGACCAACACGCCGGAGTTCGGCTGGACCGGCATCAGCCGCAGCCCGCTGACGGGGGTCACCCACAATCCCTGGCAACACGGCCTTAACGCGGGGGGTTCCTCCACCGGCGCCGCGGCAGGGGCGGCCGCCGGCTTCGGGCCCCTGCACCAGGGGTCGGACGGGGCCGGCTCGATCCGCATGCCGTCGCACTTCTGCGGCGTCTTCGGGCTGAAGCCGACCTGGGGCACGATCCCGCACGTGCCGGTGCGCAACAACGACAACGTCTCGCACATCGGTCCCATCGCCCGCACCGTCGCCGACGCGGCGCTGTTCCTGAACGCCACCGCCGGCGCGCACCCGTTCGATCACACGAGCCTCACCGGCCCGCGGACCGACTTCCTGGCCGGTCTCGACGCGGACATCCACGACCTGAGGATCGCGTTCAGCCCGGACCTCGGTCACGCCCGGGTCGATCCGGAAGTCGCGGATCCGGTGCGGTCCGCCGCGTCCGACTTCGAGTCGTTCGGTTGCCACGTCGAGGAAGTCGTACCGGAGTGGGGACCGGAAGGTCCCGAGATCGGGAGGTTCTTCTGGGCCGTGCACGAGGCGCCGCTCGCGCCCCTGCTCGATGAGTGGGAGGATCGCATGGACGCCGGCCTGGTCGCCTGCATCCGCCACGGCATGGGACACTCGGCCGACGCATACATCGCCATGCGCGCCCGCAAGCTCGCCTACGTGGAGCGGATGCACCGCTTCATGGCCGAGTGGGACCTGCTGCTCACCCCAGCGGTCTCCGTCGCCGCCTTCCCGCCAGACCGCATCGAGCCCGCCCACTGGCCCGAGCATCCGTGGGACTGGATCCGCTGGGCCGAGTTCTCGTACCCGTTCAACATGAGCGGCCTGCCCGCGGCCAGCGTGCCCTGCGGCTTCACGCCGGACGGGCTCCCGGTCGGACTGCAGATCGTCGGCCGTCGTGGCGCGGACGCGGAGGTTCTGCGGGCGGCGGCAACGTTCGAGCGGGCGCGTCCATGGGCGCACCGTTGGCCGCCACTGTGATCAACCGTACCAACGTTTCCAGACAATCGTGAAGGAGACCACGACATGATGAACGAAGGCGCTCTCTATCCCGTCGCGCTCTGGGCGGCGCTCAACCTCGGCCTGATGCTGTTGCTGGGACTGAACGTGTCCCGGATGCGCGTGAAGGCCGGGGTCGGGTTGGGCACCGGCGACGATCCGAAGCTCGAGCGCGCCATCCGCGCGCACGGCAACAACACCGAGTACGTGCCGGGGCTCCTGATCGGGCTGGGCCTGCTTGCCCTGCTCCAGTTCCCGGCCTGGTTCCTGCACACCGTCGGCGGTGGCCTCTTCGTCGCCCGCATCCTGCAGGCCCATGGCATCCAGCAGATCACCGAGGGCGTGCCGGTGACGCGCGCGGCGGGCAACCTGCTGACGTGGCTGCTGTACCTGGTGACGGTGGTCGCGCTGCTGTACGGCATCTGGTTCTGATCGGGGGCCGGGCGGCTGCCGCCCGTCGGCGCGGGCGTCCGGCGACATCCGTCCATACCAGAGGACCGCTATCATTGCGCGCCCCGTGCGGCCGGCCAGTGTCAGATGCCCCGAGACTACGTCACGAAGATCCTGAAGGCGCGCGTCTACGAAGTCGCGCGTGAGACGCCCCTGGAGCCCGCCCCGAAGCTCTCCGCCCGCCTCGGCAATGACGTGTGGCTGAAGCGCGAGGACCTGCAGCCGATTTTCACGTTCAAGCTGCGCGGGGCCTACAACAAGCTGGCCTCGCTCGATGCGGAGGCCCGGCAGCGGGGCGTCGTCGCGGCGTCGGCGGGCAATCACGCCCAGGGCGTCGCCCTCGCCGCCCGGGAACTCGGGATACGCTCCCTCATCGTGATGCCGGAGACGGCGCCGCACATCAAGGTCGAGGCCGTCGCACGTCTGGGGGCCGACGTCACGCTCGCCGGCGACTCCTATGACGGCGCACGCGAACACGCCGAGGCGCTGGCCGCCGAGCGCGGACTGACGCTGATACCGCCCTTCGACGACCCCGAGATCATCGCCGGCCAAGGGACGGTCGCGATGGAGATCGTGCGCCAGCACGGCGATCCCCTGGACGCCGTCTTCGTCGAGGTCGGCGGGGGCGGGCTGATCGCAGGCATGGCCGCGTACCTCAAGACGCTCTGGCCCGACACCCGCATCGTCGGCGTGGAACCCGAGGGCGCGCCCACGCTCCACGCCGCACTCGCGGCCGGTGAGCGGGTCGTCCTCGATCACGTCGGGACGTTCGCCGACGGCGCGGCGGTCCGGCAGGTCGGGGCCGAGCCGTTCCGCATCGCCCGCCAGTGCGTCGACGAGGTCGTGCTGGTCAGCGACGACGAGATCTGCGCGGCGATCAAGGACATCTTCGAGGACACGCGGTCGATCGCGGAGCCGGCGGGAGCACTCGCGGTGGCGGGGCTCAAGCGCTACGTGGCGCGAGACGGCCAGGCCGGGGCGCGGTTCGCCGCCGTCGTCAGCGGCGCCAACGTGAACTTCGACCGCCTGCGCCACATCGCGGAGCGCGCGGAACTCGGCGAACACCGAGAACGGCTGCTGGCCGTCACGATTCCCGAGCGGCCCGGCAGCCTGCTGCGCTTCTGCGGAATCCTGGGGCGCCGGGCGATCACGGAGTTCAACTACCGCTACGCGGACGACGACGACGCGCACATCTTCGTCGGTGTCGAGGTCGAGGACGCCGAGCACGGCGGACCGGGACTGCTCGAGACGCTCGAACGCTCGGGCTATCCCGTCCTCGACCTGTCGGACAACGAGATGGCGAAACAGCACGTGCGCTACATGGTGGGCGGCCGGGCGCCCCGGGCGACGGACGAGGTCCTGTACCGCTTCGACTTCCCCGAGCGACCGGGCGCGCTGACGCACTTCCTCGAGCACATGGGGCGCCGGCCCTGGAACATCAGCATGTTCCACTACCGCAACCACGGCTCGTCGTACGGCCGCGTGCTCATGGGTCTGCAGGTCCCCCCGGCGGAGCGCGGCGGGTTCCTCAAGTTCCTCGAGGACGTGGGGTACGGCTATCGGGAAGAGACCGACAACCCTGCCTACCGGATGTTTCTCCATTGACCGCCTGCCCGGGACCGCAGGCTGGGCGGCCGCTTTCCGCCGCCGACATCCTGGCCAACGCCAGCGCGCTGGCCGACCGCATCCGCGAGCGCGACCTCGCCACCCGTTACGACGAACTGCGCAACCTGCCCGTCGACATCGTTGACGAGATCCGCGACGCCGGGATCATGCGGATGAACATGCCGAAGATCTGGGGCGGCCCGGAGATGACGGCCATCGAGCAGGTCGAGGTGATCGAGACGCTCTCCCGGGCGGACGCCTCGGTGGGATGGTGCGCGTTCATCTGGGCGGACTCCGGCATCTACTCCGGCTATCTCGACGACGCGGTCGCCCGGGAGATGTACCCGCGCCTCGACATGGCGACCTCCGGCTGGGTCCATCCCGCCGGCACGGCGCGGCGCGTCGACGGTGGCTACCGGATGAGCGGGCGATGGATGTTCGGCAGCGGATGCGGGCACTGCGACTGGCTGGTGGCGGGTTGTACGGTCCTCGACGAGGACGGCGGCGTAGAGCGCGGCGCGAACGGCCGCGCGCCGTGGCGGATCCTGTACGCCCGCCCCGACGACTACGAGATCCTCGATACGTGGTACACGACGGGCCTGCGTGGCACGGGCAGCAACGACTACCGCTGCGAGGACCTGTTCGTGCCGGAGGAGCGTTCCTTCAGCCTGCTCGACCCGCCCCGCCGCGAGGGCCCCATCTGGGCGCGTCCGGACCACTTCCTGCGCAAGACCGTCGGCGTGCCTCTCGGCATCGCGCAGGAGACCATCGATGTCTGTCGCCGGATGTTCGCCGAAGGGGAAGAACGCAGCAGCGGCCGCGCCTACCGGCATGTTCCGCGCATCCGGGCCGCGGTCGCGGAAGCCCACCTGTCGCTCGGCGCCGCCCGCAGCTACGTGTTCGACTCCCTCGCGCGCCTTTGGGGCCGGCTTGAGCGCGGTGAGACGCCGACCGACGAGGAACGCGCCGACGCTTGGCTGTCCCGCACGCACGCCTTCCAGACCAGCAGGCGCGTGGTGGCGCTGCTCTACGACACGGTGGGCGGCAACGCCATCTACACGCGCAAGAGTCTTCTCGACCGTAATCTGCGCGACATTCAGACCGCCTGCCAGCACATCCTCGGGCAGACGAAGATGCTGGAGGAGGCCGGCGGGCTCCTGCTCGGAGACGACGGGGAACACCCCCTGATGTAGGCGCCCGTCAGCGCATCTGCCAGTCGGGCGCGCGCCTCTCGGCGAATGCCCGCGCGCCCTCCACCGCGTCTTCGGAGGACCACACGGACTCGATCAGCATCGCGCCCATGCGCCGCGCGTAGTCGCGTGGCATCTCGATGCCGAGGTGTGCGAGCTTGCGCGTCGCGCGCACCGCGAGGGGTGCGTTCGCCACGATCGTCTCGCCCATCGCGATCGCCGTGTCCAGCAGTTCCGGGTACGGGACCACCCGCGTCACGAGGCCCATCCGGAGTGCTTCCGCGGCATCGACGGGTTCGCCCGAGAGCAACAGCCACATCGAGTTCGACAGCCCTACCAGGCGCGGCAGGTTGAACGACCCGCCCGGAGGACAGAGACCCACCTTGACCTCCGCCAGCGCCATGCGGGCGTTCTCGGAGCAGATGCGGATGTCGCAGGTCAGCGCCATCTCGAGCCCGCCGCCGTAGGCCGCGCCGTTGATCGCCGCGATCGTAGGTTTGCCGTGGTCCGGCGCGATACGCTCGAACCGCGAGATCGGGCTGCTCCCGGAACTTCCGCCAGCGACGCCGTCGCTGCCGCGCTCCGCCGCCTCCTTCAGGTCCAGGCCGGCACAGAACGCCCGGTCCCCGGCGCCCGTGTAGATCCCCAGCCAGACGTCGTCATCGCGCGCGAACTCGGCTTCGGCCTCCCGGAGCTCGGCGGACAGTTCCTGGCCCAGTGCGTTCATTCGCTCCGGGCGATTGAGTGTCATGATGGCGACGTGGCCGCGTTTCTCGTAGGTGACGTAGGGCATGCGACAGGTCCTCGGGGATACGAAAGGGCAAAGTGTCCCATGGAACAAGCCGCGACGGGCTCGTCTCACCGCTCACCGGGTTTTCATCACCGCCCCAACATGCTTGCATTGCCGGCTGGTACGCCCCCGATGGGCCACGGCAGGGGAGGAAAGCGGTGCAGGACGTACAGAACAGGGTTGCGGTGGTCACCGGCGCGGCATCCGGCATCGGGCTCGGGATCGTGCGCGCGCTGACGGGCGCCGGGGTCCACGTCGCCATGCTCGACATCGAGGAGCAGGCGCTCACCGAAGCGCGCGCGCAGTTCGGGACCGCCAACGTGGATGTGCAGCCGTTCGTCTGCGACGTCGGCGACCGCGCCCAGGTGCGCGACGTCGCGGACGCCGTCCGCGACCACTACGGCCGCGTGGACATCGTCTGCAACAACGCCGGCGTGGCGGCGGGCGGCGCCATCGACGAGACGTCGGACGACGACTGGGACTGGGTGCTCGGCGTGAACCTGCACGGGGTCGTCAACGGCATGCGGGCGTACGTGCCCCTCATCAAGGCCGGCGGCCGGGGCGGGCACGTGGTCAACACCGCATCGATCCTGGGGCTCCGGACCGGCCCGCGCATGGCCATCTACGCCGCCTCGAAGTACGCCGTGGTCGCGATCTCCGAAGCCGCCCGGGAGGACCTGGCGCCCTTCGACATCGGCGTCTCGGCACTGTGTCCTGGCATGATCGACACGCGCATCCTCCGTTCGGACCGCAACCGGCCGACCGCTCTCCCCGAACGGTCCACCGGCATGTTTGGCGACGAGGAGCGTCAGGAGGTCGAGGGGCGCTTCGCCACCGAGGGGCTGGACCCGAACGTGGTCGGAGAGCAGGTCCTGGACGGCATCCGGAAGGACAAGCCGTTCATCTTCACGCACGCGAGCCTCGAGGACGGCATCCGCGAGCGGATGGACCGTATCCTGGGCTGCTTCGACGGAGTCGAGGTCTGAGGCGGGCTCCGCTAGCTAGTTCTTGTCCGTAAATCCCTAATGGGCTGATTTAGTTAAGGAATTTACTCGTTTGGCGTGGTGAGAAACCGGCGTTTCGGCTATCCTTGGGTTGGTACCAAACAACTCACGAACAACCGAG
>JAPPHP010000264.1 GCA_028821035.1 Gammaproteobacteria bacterium
GATCGCAGTTCCTGTGGTCGGTGATGGACAACGCCCGGCCGGACGATCTTCGACTGATGTTGCGCGAGGTGCCGGAGGAGAGGTGGTGCCAGGCCCTGGCGGACGCGACACCGGGGCACTTGTCGAAAGGCTCCTACCTGTACTGGTCGTTGGCCTTCGACCGCATGGACCTGGATGCCCCCTGCGATTGGCCGGACGATGCGCATGTGCGCGACTGCCGTCCGTTGGCGAACGAGAGTCGGGAGCGGCTGTACGCGCGGCATGCCCGCCTGTAACTTACATCGGCCGGATGTTCTGGCAGAAACCGGAAGGGGCGCAAGGGTCGGCGGGGTGGCCCGCTTGGGCGGTAATGCTCGCCACGGCGATCGGCCTCTTCACCGGAGTGGCGCTCGGCACGACCCTGGGGTACGGAGGCTTCGCCGCGGCGCTCGCGCTGATGGCGGTGTTCTCGGCGGCGATGGTTTCGGTACGCCGGGAGGAATGAGGAGGGAAGGGGCACGGCTCGGGGGACGGATGAGGAGAAGGCGGTCCTCGGACCCGCCGCCGGGCGGACGAGGGCTGGGTGAAACCGTGACAGGTGGAAGGTAGCGATGGCCGATCAACTGGACTCGCGGCCCCTGTTCGTGATCGTGATGGGCTGCAACGGGTGTGGCAAGAGTGCTTGGAAGCGCTCCCACTACGACCTGCTGCCGGACCAGTATTTCGACCAGGACTCCATTGCCGGCGGAATCGGTGACTGGGACAGCGAGGACGCCAGGAGGCGCACCGAAGAGATCGTCGAAGCGGAGATCGCGAAGGCGATTCGGGACCGGCTGAGCTTCGGGATCGAGAGCACCTACTCCGGTCGACCAGGACGCGCGCGCGTCGAGCAGGCCAGGCAGGCGGGCTACCGGATCGAGGGCATCTACCTCGGCACGGGGTCGCCGGATATCAACATCGCTCGGATCGAGCAGCGCGTGCTGGAGCGCACCGGGCACAGGGTCGATCCGAAGCTGATCCCGCAACGCTACCGGTTTTCGCTGTCCAATCTACGTCGTACGGTCGAGCGGTTCGATCAACTCGAAGTGTTGGACAACTCACGGGACGACCCGCTGGGGATACCCGATCCGGTCGAGCAGTGCTGCCTGGAGCGCGGCAAGGTGGTGTCGCGTCTTGGGGAACGCGACATGGCGGACTGGTGCATTAGCTGGTTGAACGGCGTTGAGCAGTCGCTTGCCGACAAAAAACGCCTCCTTGAGCGCCAACGGCGCCGCGAAGCCCACGAACGGGGCCGCGGTGGACGCGGGCGCTGACGCGGCCGCGCGGAGCGTCCAGGGGACACTGTTGGGGCTCATTGGGATCCGGACGGCCCGGCGAGGCCTCCGACGACGCGCGCCGGCTGCCATGGCGCGCCGTCTTGGCGCGATGCTGCTCACCGATGCGATGGAAAGGCGTCCCGGCGCCGGTCGGCGTTCGGTCGGCGTAGACGAGCTTGAAGACGCATTCGTCCTTCTGGCTGGGCATCCCTTCGGACGACGCGTGCCCCGGGAGTGGCTCGATGGGATGCGGCGTACCGTTGGCGTGGGCGGTGCGCCCGTCGGGACAGCGCCTGCGGTCCCGGCATCGCGTTCTGGAGGTGGTAGACGTAGTCGCGCGGCGCGATGTCGAGATGTTCGTCGACGCCGGAGCCACTGATTGTGGCGTCGTGATCCGCCTTCTGGAGGTTGCCCGTTGGCTTTCGATCGCTTGGGCGGGCATGCGCTGGTACGCCCCGTCCGCCGTCTTCGACTGTCCGACCCGGAGCTTACGTGCGCGTTGCCGGCGCTTACCCAACCGGGCGGGAGGTCGCGTCAGGAAGTCCGTTTGTTCCCCATCTTGTGGGGGATCCTCATTGAAGGCCGAACTTGCCCTCGGGGTTGGTGTGCCCGACCGGTTATCCCCGCCCTGGCGCATCCCAATCAACCCTGCTCGACCTCGAAACCGACGATGTTGCGTGTGTCTCGGCTGAACTCGACGCCGACCAAGTGGACGGGCTCGCCCCGGCCTCGGTACTTCTCCGCGTACCCCCGTGCTTTCAACTGCGCCATTGCCGCACCCTTCCCCGCCATCTCGAGAACCTTGAACTCGAACAGATACACCTGCCCGTTGAACCGTACCGCCATGTCGAGGCGCCCGTGACTGGCGCTGTCCTCCACAGTGATGTCGAGCCCGAGCGCGGCGAAGTATGAGTAGAACACGCTTGCGTAGAAGCCCTCGTAATCTGAGATGTCGTTGTTCGTGTACCACTGGTACGGAATACTCGCGTAGAAGGCGTGGAACTGCGCTTTCAGCCCGGAAAAGTCGTTGGCCTCGAGCAGGTCGTACAGGTGGTTGCTGTTCGCTTCCTGGCGTGAGGGGTTGCGCACGAGGTGGCTGAGGAGCGATTCGTTGAGGCTTTGGCGCACCTCCCGATTCGGGTAGCCAAGTCGATAGGATATCCTTCCACCACGCCGCTGCTCGTCTTGGATGGTGAGATATCCGGTCTGGAAGAGCAGAGCCTCCGTCACGATGTTGTCCACATCGAAGGTGGAGAGCAGGGCCTCGGACCCCACCATCTCCTCCAGGGCGACGGTACTCACCCGGCGCTGGAACAGCGTCTCGACGAGGAACGCCGGCGTGCCCGTCTCGAACCACCAGGCGCCGAACTCGCGGTTGCGGAACAGCAGCAGGATGTCGAAGGGGTTGTAGACCGTCTCCTCGCCCCGCCAGCCGTAGCCGTTGTACCAGTCGCGCACCTGCTCGCGATCAAGGCCCTCCAACTCTGGTGCGAAGACGGTGTCCAAGTCGGCCTCGGTGTAGCCGCAGATGGCGGAGAAGCTCGGGTCCAGCGTGATGTCGGTGAGGTTGTTGAGCCCGGAGAACAGGCTCACCTTCGAGAATTTGCTCACGCCGGTGATGAAGCTGAACCGAATGTGGGCGTCGCAGTCCTTGATCACTGCATACGCGCCGCGCAGAAAATCCCTGTTGGCGCGGGCGACCTCCGGTGTGTCCAGCGCGTCGAGTATCGGCTTGTCGTACTCGTCGATGAGCACGGCAACGGGCTGCCCCGCCTGCTCGTGTAGCGCTTCGAGCAGATACGCGAGACGACCTGCGGCGGTGGAGTACTCGGGCGTGATCGTTGCGCGGCGTTCCGCCGCGGCGAGCTGCTCCATGAGACTCGCTTCCACCTGGCCGGGCTCCGTAAAGCTGCCGGCGGCGAAGCTCAGGCGCACGACCGGATGCCGTGCCGACCAGTTCCAGTCGGCGTGGATGGCAAGCCCGCGGAACAACGACTCGTTGCCCTCGAACAGCTCTTTGCAGGTGTCGAGGAACAGGCTCTTGCCGAAGCGCCGGGGGCGGGAAAGGAAGTAGTGCTTGCCTTCGTCCAGCAGCCGCTGGATGTAGGCAGTCTTGTCGACGTAGTAGCAGTCCCGCTCTCGAATCTCGCGGAAGGTCTGAATGCCGATGGGGAGTCTGCGTCGGATCATGCGCACCCCGCGTGAGGTTGCAGGCAAATGCACGGCTGTCGGTCACGGCCCAGCATGAAACAACCCGCCGCCCGAGTGGCTGTCGCGTCCGAGGAGGACGGGTCCGCGGACGGCCGTTGCGAAGCGGAGCTTCAGCATGGCTTCGGGGCGTCCACCCCGCGGCCCCGCTCCAACATCCAGGACCTCGACGTCGGTGGGCGCGGGTAGACTGCGGCGGCGACACTCGGCGATGACGTCCTCCTTGACGAAGGCAGCGGCTTCATCACGCTTCTTGAGATTGCGCGTGGCGATGTACCGTGCCGTACCGGTCCAGAGGATCGACGGGCCAAGCAAAGGGTCGCCTTCTTGCACGGCCTCGGCCACCAAGCCATCGAACCGCCCCAAGCGACCGGCCGTCAATTCGGTCAGCCGACGCACCACCTCGTCGAAGAACCGGCGCTGGTTGTCCGGCGGCCGCTTCGAGCTCCGGTCCACCGCCCACGGAGCGGCAACGACAAGGCGGGTGATCGACCCCTCCTCGGCAGCGTCCCGGTCCGCCGCGACGAACACATGCGCGTGATGGCGGGCGGCGTCTGGTCGGCCGTCCCGCTCGTGGCCGGAAAACAACCGATCGACGCCGCCCGTCTCGTTGCGTGCCAGTGCCATGAGAGCGCGGCGCAGGTGGCGAAGGAGAGGCGTCCGGTCTTCCGCCGTGATTGGCCGTCGTCCATCCAGTCGGAAAGCGAACACGTCGCTGTAGCTCGTGCCACTTGTTACGGGCTCCATCAGACCCAGGCCGCAGAACCTGCCGTCGCCGACGACCATGGGTCCCGGAACCAGCTCGCGAAACCGGATATGCACGTGCCACAGGGCGTGTTTGGAGAATCTCGAGCCCGCAGCGAAGTGCTTGGCCCTTGTGCCCCGCCTTTGGAATGGCTCACGCTGGACTCGGATGTCCGCGGGCGTAGCCCGAATGCCGGCATGGCGAAGGGCCCGCACTACAAGTCCAGCCGTGTGGCGTTCCTCGTGGTCGCGCTGACTCCCGAGCTTTTGGTCCTGCAACACTTGTCGGTGCCTTGAAACTCCCGGGAGCGCGAGCGGCGTAATGCTCTTGAACGCACGGGCCGGCCCTGCGAAACGCTTCGCCATGCGGGCGTCGTCCGTCGAGACAAGATGTCCGCTCCAGGATTCACCGGTTTGCGGATCGCAAGCCGGTAGACCGGCGAAAGCCCACTTCAGGTCATCGAGTCGAAGCGGGCAATTCGCGGGGATCTCGACCATGATGCGCCGGATAGAAGGGTCGGTGTGCTCGGTGCCGATGGATGGCACGGGTACGAGCCGGATCCGCTGGGCCAGATCCTGCGGCCCCGCACCTCTCCCGACGATCAACCGCTCAAACAGTTCCGCCTTCTCAGGAATGGAATTCGCCAAGCGTCTCGCCGCTGCGTCCCGAAAGGCGAGGAGCAGCGGGGCGGCGGAGGCAAGGGCCTGGGGAGCGAAGTTGTGCTCCGCCGTGCGCAGTTCGAAGTGCAGGCAGCGGGCCGGCGCGTCGTATCCGGTGTTGGCGAAGGAGGCCTTGGGTGGCTGCGTGAACAACTGACGCGCCTTCCTGCTCTCGATAACGGTGGTGAGACGGTCCCGCTTGCGTTGGTATCTTTGTGCCAGACTGTCGAGCGTCCCGGGATGGGGCGTCGCCGTCGCACCCTTGCCGCTTGGCGTTCTCAGCACCCCCGGGTGAGACGCAAGCGCGGCTTCCGCTTCGTCTTCGTCCATAACCTGACCGGACGCCCACGCCATGTCGATACCTCGGCCGAGCTGATAGAGCCGGGTCGCGATGGAGCAGACCTGCATCGCTTGGCCTGCTTCCGATTCGATACTCCACACGTACAGGACCGGAACCTCCGGATCGAAAAACCACGGTCGCCACTGCTTGCCGACCCGAATCTCCCCCACGCGCGCAGGATCGCCGCCGACCGAATCCAGGTCGTTGTTCGGCACGAACCGCCGGACCGCACGCCCGCGCCGAATCGCCGGCGCGGCAATCCGCGGCGGATCGAGCCGCTCCAGCCACTCCAGGGCCCGCCGGTCCTCCGGCCGGAAGGTCGCGCCGCGGGCGGCGCCCGCAACCAGCGCCTGAAACAGGCGGCCTGGAGACGGTGGCCACCCGTCTTCGCCGCCGACCCGATCGCCTTGGCCGTGATACCGGCCCTCGTGGAAGCGGACGGCGATCAGGAGCGAGCGGGGCATCACTGCTCCTTCGTCTTGGCCTTCGTGTCGGCCTTGGCGAGCTTCTCGTCGAAGGCCACTCGCTCGCTGCTTCCCACGCCGAATGCGTCCGCCGCAGCACATGCGTAACCGAGGGCGGTTCCTTCGTCGAGGTCGACCGTGTCGCGCGTGCCGTTGCGGGCCACCGCCTGCCAGACGCCGGAGTCGTCGGGATCGATGGTGAGGAGGCACCCGGCGCGGAGGAAGCCGTCCAGGGGCGCGGTGGCGGCCACGAGAGACAGCCCGAGAACATAGCGGCGCAAGGCTTGGCCGTTCTCACCGTTCAGGCGGCGCAAGGCGATCAGGTTGACCGTCACGTCGCGTCGAATGGGTCCCTGGGCGATCACGCCGCCATGGGTCTTGACGGCGGGGACGTGCACGAATCCGCGCTTGGCGAGCGGGCTTTTGGGATCGCCCTGCTGCTTTTCTTTTTCCGCATCGGTGAACACATCCAGCTCCGCGTAATCCAGCGGCGGGCTGTACTGTGCCGAACGGGTGAGCACGTCCACGTCTTCGGCTCGAATCGTGGACTGGACGATTCGCGGCAGCTTGGCTTGCGTATCTCGGGAGTCCCAGACGCCGAAAACCAACGACGTGGGTGCGAGCTTGGCCAACGGGGCAACGTCGTCGCGATCAAGAAACGCGCGGAACGCTTCGTGCGCCCTGTCCTTCAGCGCGGTAGAGCGAATGATGGCATCGCCGAGACGGTGGCCTGCCTCGAGGATCGACACGGACTTCTCGTTTCCGTACGCAATGTCGATCTGCGGAACGAGGCGCGCCCGAGGATTCTCTGGCTCCTCCGCTCTCGCCGGCAGGAACACAGGCTCCATGCGGTTGGCCTGCGACCCCACGCTGTCGATGGTTGCGACCTTTGTCCCGTCGGCAAGCTCGTCTATGTTGTAACCGATATCCGCATAAGTGGGCGGGAAAATCACCGAGCCGGGACCTTCGACCGGCAGGAGGGACTGGCGAAAATGCAACGCGACCGGTCCGTTCGGGTCATCGGCGAATTCATCGATCCGAGCGTTGGAAAGTTCCATGGTCATGCGCTACTCCTCTTCGGTGACTTGGGTGATGCATCGGGCTTGGCCCTCCTGGCCCGGCCAGTCCAGACGCATGACGAAACTGCGGAAGGGTCGACTGGGGACCGGCGATGTCTCGGCGCCGAGCGCGGCCCGGTGGAATACCGGATCGAGTAGCGAGCCACTTTCGCCGCCGCCGAGCACGCCGTATCGGTATTCGAGCTTGGCCACCCGACGCGGACGAGCATTCGTCATACCGACGGCCGCGAGAGCCTCGACGAGTGGGAAGCCGACCATCCGGACGTTCTTCCCGTGTCGGTTCGGCGAGAAACCGTCCTGGACCGGGATGTAGTCGCGCCGCCAATCGAACCGAAAACTGTTGCTCTGGGGGCTGGACAACGCGAAGGGATTGGCGCTGTGTTGCCGCGTTCTTCCCCGCGCGAGCCCGAGGGCGTCGCGGACGATGGCGGCTCCGGGGTAGCCCGCCGCTCCCGCCCAGAACTTCACGTTGTCCCGCTTGGTGGCGTCTCCCCAGTAGTCGAGTGCGATCTCGTTTCCCATGTCGTCTCGAAGCAGGACCGGGAGGGTGGCGGGGGAGTCCGGGTCCGGAAAAGGAAACGACTGTCCGGGACGGTCAAGCTGCGGAGCCGCGCCCCAGCTCGACTTCCAGCGTTCGACGTTCGGCGATTGCGCCGGGACTCGGGTGACTACCCTGGCCTCCTCAAGGAACCTCATCACACGCTCGACTGGCCGCTGTTCATCCGCTGCGGCCAGGCGAAACCTCGTCTCCCGGCCGTCGTTCCAGTCGAACGCTGCCGTGGCGGAGCCTAGCAGGATGTCCGCCGCCTCCAGGATGCCAAGGCAGGCGAACACCTGGCCCGGGTTCAGCAGATCCACGGGAATGCTGGACTCAGCCATTGTTCTTTTCCCGGTGATGCTTCGACCATTCCCTGGACGCGCCCTGATCGGCTGCTCGGAGAATCGCCTCCCGCCACGCCAGACCCCAGGGACCGTACCGCTTTTGCAGGCGGACGAAACGCAGTGCCGCATCACCGGCCTTGGCCTCAAGCACCGAAGGAGGACCGTCCTCGCAGCCCGCCGGGCTGACGGTGGGCCGCGCATTGCCGTGATGGGCGGCGATCAGGTGCAGGATCAGATCGCGGGTGTCCTTGGGAAGATCCTGTTCTTCGGCTTTCAGCAGGGATCCGAACTCGTGCCGGTATCCCTCGAGGAGGCGTGGATTCCCGCCGCCGCGTGTCTTCGCGTAGGGGCGGCCTTTGTCTCTCGGTGCGTTCATCGCGTTCTGCCAGCGCTCTGCCGCCTTGCCATCGTCATGCAGGCGAGCCGCCGTGACCAACGCTTCGGCCTCGTCCTCCGGCAGTTCGAGGCGCAGCGCCAACGCTTGCGCGTGACTGGCAACCTGCTCCGAATGACTGCGCAGCGACTGCGGCGCGGAGAGCACGGACCGGTGGTCTTCGTCGCTTGGGTCATCCGGCCACTTGTAGACGAACAGGCAGCTGCGGGCGACCCCTCGAGGGTCCAAGTCCGTCTCGAAGGTGTGTATGGGGCGCCAGTTGCCCTGGTCGGGGGGATCGATCCCTTGCTCGTCATCGCCGCCATCGACCTTCTCCACAAGGAATCCGATGAGGGGGTGGGATGCGCCCGAAGTCGGATCCTCCATGCTTCTCCAGCTGGCGTCGGCGTCCGCCGTGGTCATCGCCGTCTCGCACTTCTCGTTCAACATGCCATCCGCCACACCACAGAGTCTGGCGTCCGCTACGAGGATTGCGCCAGGCAGAAGGCGCTCCCTCCACTCCCTTTTGCTTTGGTCCCGTTGTCGCTGCTCGCCCCGCTGCAGACTCTTCGCCGGTGCCGCGAGTTGCCGGATCTCGCCCAGTTTCAAATGGGCAAGGTACTCGCCGGCCCGGTCGATCAGGATGGCCACGACCTCGCCGTCCCCGATGGCCAACTCGTCATCCTCCGGGCGTTTCGCCACCCTTGCCGCTCGCTTGAGCATCCAGTCGAACACCCGGCTCGACGTGGCGTCGAGCTTTTCGGTCGCATGGACGGGCGCCACTCGGAAGTACTCCGCGACCATCGCAGGCGGAACGGTCGTTTCCCCATCCGTACGCACAAGGGGAAGGTATCTGCGCCAGAGGACGCTGGTCTGCGGCTCTTCGTCGTCCACCCATCCGCGCAGCCATGGCGCAACCTCCGGTCGCCCTTCGTGCCGCTTCAACGCGGTCATCGACCAGGCGTCGAGCAGCGGGCGAGTCAACTCGGGATGCAGTGGCGCCGGGGTGGTTGCGGCGCGCACGAGACCGGCGTGTTTCGCTTTCACCTCCGTGATCGCGGCGGGGCTCGCGTCACGGCGACCGTCTTCTCCTTCGGGCAGTTGGCCTAGCGGTGCCAGCCGTGCGTCGAACGCCCTTGCCGCCGCTTCATTCGTGTCTTTGGGGGCGCTAGCTTTCGGCTCCGGGGGTAGGGCCAGGACATCGATCGTCGCGTTTCGGGCAGTTCCGCCGCGACGATTGACTCGTCCGAGCCGCTGCACCATGCGCTCGTACGCGACTAGGTCACACACCATGTGATCCGCGTTCAGGTCTACCCCGACCTCACCGGCGGAGGTCGCTATCAAGAAGGTCGGCGCGGGGGGCCGTTCGTCGGCGGCGGCGAGGAGTCCGTGGGTGTCGAGCCATGCCTCCAGGGTGGTGCGCTCCCGAACTCGGCGTTCCCCGACCAACAACTCCGAAACGTGCCTTTCCGCCAGTTCTCCAGATTGGTGTCGTCTTCGGCACTCCTTGTCGATCAGTGCCTTCACCTCAACGGCATCCCTGCGCCGGTCGCAGTACACCAGCACACGGGAGAAGGGGGCGTCGCATCCGATCTCCACGGCCCGAGCGGCGAGCGACGCGGCGAGACTCGTACCGGCGGTCAGCCGCGTCACCTTCAGTCTCTTGCTTGCCGTCAGGCGCTGCTCAACGATCTGCTCCTCGCGATCCTCGGCCCCCAGCCGGAACACGGCTTCGGACGATGTCACCGACCCATTCCGGCCGGTGGCGGATAGGGACATGAGGCGAAAGGGAGGCGTGACCGAATCGAAGCCGCCCACCGGGCCGAGCTTGCCGTCGCGATGCGATTCGACTTGCTGAAGCAGGGCTTCGAAAGGCGGGCACAGGTGCGCTTCGTCGAGCAGGACGAGCGCGTCGACACCGAGGAGACCGGCATGGTACGGACGCATTCGCCGCGACACGCCGTAGCCCTCGAACAGGAGCCTTGAGCCGACCATGTCGATGGTCCCGACCACGATGGCTGGTTTGGAGGGGTCTTCCAACCAGTCCCGGTTATCGGTGAAGCCCCCGCGCAAGGTGGAGATGGGGAGTCCCGTCTCCGCATCGAGGCCCAGCTTCTCCGCCAGGTCGCGTGGCATGTTCGAACGCAGACGTTCCGCAAATCGTGTCGCCTGATCGACGACCGCGCGCCGATCGACGACATAGACGAGGCGCCGCGGCAGCTCGGCGCCTTCGGCGAGGGCGATCAGCCACAGCGCCATCGTCGCGGTCTTGCCCAATCCGGTTGGAATATCAACGAATCGGGGCGGGTTGGCGTCGAGTAAACGACGTAGTAGCCGCGTCTGCCAGCGAAACGGCGGGTGACGCTCGACGCCGGCCGCAGTGAGTTCTTCGAACATCCTCGAGTGAATGCTCTCTCGTTCCGTGTTGGTCGTCATCACGGCGGCATTGATTCCGGAGCCTCGGCGGAGTCGAGCTTGCCCGGACAGGGGTTCCTTGGCTCGACCCCGTCCCCTTCGCACCGGGCAAGGTGCTCGCGGGCGTCGGCTGCCTCGAACGTGTGGGTTGGGCAGGCCCCACTGTTCGCGACCAGTCCGTGCAGGATACCAGCAGAGTCGTCGCACTCCACGGATGCGATGTGGTCCTTGTACTTCTCCAGCACTCTGTTCCCTTCGCACATGCCGAGGGGTTGCCTTGCGCGCTTGATGCACCTTGGCGGGCGGAGCTTAGCAGGGAGACCGGCGGAGTATGCCGGTCAGTCAGCTCGTCAGTCGATGACGGGGCCGGCCAGCCCGGCGTCCTTCGCCCGCCAGCGCGCCTCGAGCCAGTGCCTCGGCCCGGCGTCGAGCACTGCGCGGAGCGGGAAGGCCTCGGTGCGGACCTCGATATCCCCGGCGGTGCCCCCGAGGAAGGCCCAGAACGCCGGGCTGCGGGGATAGTGAAGCGTCATGTCGAGGACGACGGCGGCGTCGCCCTCGAGGCTCTCCGCGATGGCCTCGAACCCACCCGCCCTGGGGGGCAAGAGCGTGCGGTAGGGGCCTGCGGACCGTGCGTGCTTCTCGGGAGTGAACCGAGTGCCCTCGACGAACGTCAGCATCGCCGCCGGCCGTGTGCGCAAGGTCTCGCAGGCTTCGCGCACGCGCCGCCGGTCCGCGGCGCGGCGTTCGGACTCCGGGAGTCTCCGGGATCCGCGCCGCCGTACCACGGGGAAGTCGAACGCCAGGAAGATGAGCCCCAGGATCGGAATCCACACGAGTTCGCGCTTGCACAGGAACTTGACGATGGGGCCGTGCCTGGCGATCGCGCTCTGGATGAGGAAGATATCGGCCCAGGAGCGGTGGTTCGAGATGACGATGCAGGGCGCGTCTCGGGCCGGGGCCGGATCCGGGCAGTGCCAGGCGGCGCCCGACACCCGCCGCAGCCACCAGTCGTCAAAGCCGACGGCGATGCGGTAGATGGCTTCTCCGGCCGCCTGTGTCCGCGCGCGCGCCGGCGGGGCGATGCCGCGCACGACGACCAGTACAGCGAGCGGGACGCACCAGAAAACCAGGTTGAGGGCGATGGTAGCCAGCGCCGCCGCCGCGGCGAGGTGCTGCCGAATCGTCAACGTGTCGCGGCGCCGCGAGACTGCATGCGCGGTGGAAGGGGTATCAGCCGCGGCGTGCGGGCGGTGTACTGCCGATAGTCCGGATCGTCGCCCCAGCGCCGGCGGGCCGTTGCGTCCAGCATGCGCGTGCCGCTGATCCTGGTGAGCAGGAGCCAGACGAACACCGGGGAGACCAGGGTCGCGTGCTGCCAGCCGTCGAGCGCGGGCAGGGCGCAAAGCGCGATCCCGGTCCACAGCACGATCTCGCCGAAGTAGTTCGGGTGTTGCGACCAGGCCCACAGGCCGTGCCGGATGAAGCGCCCGGCGTTTTCGTCCTGGTCGCGGAAGCGGCGCTTCTGGGCATCCGCGATGACTTCGATGGCGAAGCCGCCCGCCCACAGCGCGGCCCCCACCAGCAGCAGGGTGTCCGGGGGCGCTTTCGTGCCCGAGGTCATCGCGGCGAGGCCGGGCCCGAGCGAGACGGACACCCACAGGGCCTGCAGGGTCCACGTCATCAGGAACAGTGGGAAATCCCGCTTGATGGCGGTGAAGCGGCGGTCGAAGCCGTCGCGGCGGACGCGTACGGAGAGGAAGACGCCGAGCCGGACGGCCCACACGGCGACGAGGGCGGCGATGACCCGGGAGCGCGGATCGGCGCCCGCGGCCGACAGCGCCACGGCCACCGCCGCAAGGAACGTGGCGGCGCCCGCGAGGTCGTAGAAACGCTCGCTACGGAGCAGCCAGGCGGGCAGGAAGACGATCCAGCATATCGCGAAGGCAACCACGATGCAGAGTGCAAAGGTCGGCATCGGGCCAATGCGGACGCCGTTGTAGCTGCCGGCGAACGCCAGCAGGGCCGCCGCGCCGACTGCGGCAAAGGTGCCCAGCCAAGGCAGGATCTTCGCTCTCACGACGTGTCGGTCCCCCGTGGTCGGCGCCGCGCCGGCCGGATCAGGAAGCGCCTGTCGGCACCTCGTTGAAGGGGATCCCCTTGTCGACCCGCACGTCCTGCGGCAGGCCGAGCACGCGCTCCGCGAGGATGTTCAGCATGATCTCGTCCGTGCCGCCGGCGATGCGGCCCCCCGGGGCGCCCATGTAGGCGTCCTGGAACAGTCCGGCGGCGTCGGCGAACTCCGGGTCCGTGATGGCCCCGGACATCGCGAGGAGGTCCATGGCGAACGACGCCATGTCCTGGCCCTTGGAGGCGCCGACGTACTTGCCGATCGAGTTCTCGGGTCCGGGAAGCTCTCCCCGCGAGAGGGCCGTGAGCGATCGGTAGCCCGTGTAGCGGAGACCGGCTTCCTGTACGTACCAGTTGGCGAGCCTGGCCCGGACGCTCCTGTCCTCGATGGCCGGCCGGTCGTCGATCTGGACGCGGCTCGCCAGGTCGAAGAGCTGCCGGAAACCGGCGCCACCGCCGCCGCCGCCGATGGCCGCGCGTTCGTTCATGAGCGTCGTCAAGGCAACCTGCCAGCCCTGACCCACGGCGCCCAGCCGTTGCGCGTCCGACACGCGGACGTCCGTGAAGTAGACTTCGTTGAAACCCGAGTCGCCCGAGATCTGCTTGATGGGCTTGACCTCGATGCCCGGCGACTTCATGTCGAGGAAGAAGTAGGTCAGCCCCTTGTGCTTCGGTACGTTGGGGTCCGTGCGGAGCACGAGGATCGCGTAGTCGCTGAATTGGGCGCCGGTGGTCCAGATCTTCTGGCCGTTGATCACCCATTCGTCGCCGTCCTTCACGGCCGTCGTACGCAGGGCGGCAAGGTCCGAACCGCCCGCGGGCTCGCTGAAGAGCTGGCACCAGATGTGTTCCCCGGACGCGAGGGGCGGCAGGTGTTCGCGTTTCTGCTCCTCCGTGGCCCACGCCATCATCGTCGGCGCCGCCATGCCCTGGCCGATGCCGAACACCCCGAACGTGGTGCCCATGCGGGCCTCCTCCTGGTTCCAGATGACCTGCTCGATGGCGGATGCGCCCCGGCCCCCGTACTCCTTCGGCCAACGTATGCACGCCCAGCCGGCGTCGAACTTGCGCTTCTGCCAGAGCTTGGCCTGCTGGAGTTCGCCGAGTCCGGCGAATTCATCCTCGGTGGGCTGGTTCGCCTCCAGCCAGGCCCTGGCCTCGGCCCGAAAGGCGGCTTCCGTCGGTGTGTCGCTGAAATCCATGGTCGTCTCCCCTTTCAATCCTGGCCGGACGCCGTCAGGCGGCCCTGCTGTGTTCGATCGCCGCGATCAGGCGATCCTGCCAGACGCCCTCGCTGCCGATGTTCACGGACAGCAGTTTCGCCCGGCGGTAGTGGAACTGGCAGTCGAACTCCCACGTGAAGCCCATCCCCCCGTGGGTCTGGATGTTCTCCTTCGACGCGAAATAGTAGGCCTGGATGCCGCCGACCCGGGCCGTGGCCGCCGCCACGGGTAACTCGGGCGCATCGGTGGAGAGGGCCCAGGCGCCGTAGTAGCAGTTCGAGCGGGCCAGCGTGTTCTTCACGTAGATGTTCGCCAGCTTGTGCTTGATGGCCTGGTGTCCGGCGATCGGCCGGCCGAAGGTGTAACGCTCCATCGCGTACGCCTTGGCCTGCTCGAGGGCGGCGTTGGAGCCGCCGACCTGCTCCCACGCGAAAAGCACGGCGGCCCGGTCGAGCAGGCGCTGCGTCAGCCCCCATCCCTCGCCGTCGGCGCCGAGCGGCTCCGCGTCCGCGCCGTCGAAGTCGATCTTCGCGTGCGAGCGGGAAGGGTCCAGGGTCTCGACGGTCCTGCGCGCCACTCCGTCCCCGTCGAGAGCGACCAGGTGCAGGCTCGCCCCGTCACCGGCATCGCTCCCGGCCACGACCACCGCGAAGTCCGCCACGTCGCCGTCGGCGACCGGCAGCTTCGAGCCGGTCAGCCCGCCGCCCGCGGAGCGCGTCGCGAGCGAGCGCGGAGACGGGTGGCCGGGGCCTTCGGACAAGGCGAACGTGCCAATGGCCTTGCCTTCCGCGAGTTTCGGCAACCAGGCCTCTTTCTGCGCCTCGCTGCCGGCGAGCAGGAGCGCCTCGGTCGCCAGGTAGACGGACGAGGAGAAGGGCACGGGAGCGATGGCGCGGCCGAGTTCCTCCGCGATCACGCAGAGTTCGAGATAGGACAGCCCGAGCCCGCCGTGGGCCTCGGGGATCGTCGTCGCCGTCCACCCCAGTTCGGCGATCTGCTTCCAGAGGTCGGCGTCGAAGGGTGCGTCGCCTTCGAGGATGGCCCGTACCGCGCTCGGCGGACAGTTGTCTCCCAGGAATCCGGCGGCCTGCTCGCGCAGCAGGTTCTGCTCGTCGGAGAACTCGAAATTCATGCCTTCCCCCGTGTCTGTCGTGATGGCTGGACCGGCGCCGCGGCGCTGGGCGGTCCCGGCGGGCTGCCGATTGTACGTTCAGCGCGGAGGATTCTCACGCTCGGTCAGGGCAATGGCTTCGGCGGCGCTACAATGCGGCGATGGACTACACGGAGCACGGGTTCTTCCGCGCGGCGGCCGTGGCGCCCGCGGTAACGGTCGGCAACCCGCGGGCGAATGCCCGGGCGCTGCTGGCGGCGTGCGAAGCCGAAACACGGGCCGGTGCGTCCCTCGTCCTGACGCCGGAGTTGTCCGTCACCGGTTACACCTGCGAGGACCTCTTCACGACGGACCTGCTCCTCGAAGAGACCCGCGCGGCGCTCGCGGAGATCGCGCGGTCGAGCGGCGAGGCGGCCCTCGTCGTCGGAGCGCCGTGGCGGCTCGCGGACGGGCGCGTGCTCAACGCCGCGTTCGTGTGCCTGCGGGGCCGGGTGCTCGGGGCCGTGCCAAAGACCGCGAATCCGAACTACGAGGAGTTCTACGAGTTGCGCTGGTTCGCGTCCGGCGAAGACGTCGCCGTGACGGTGCGCGACGAGGAACTCGGCCGCTTCGAGATGCGGCGGGACCAGGTCTTCGATCTCTGGGGGTTCCGCTTCGCCATAGAGCTGTGCGAGGACCTCTGGGCGCCGGCACAGCCGAGCGTCGCCCACGCGCTGGCCGGCGCCGAGATCGTCGTCAACCTGTCGGCGTCCAACGAACTGGTGGCGAAGGCGGACTACCGGCGCGACCTCGTGCGCATGCAGAGCGCGCGGCTGATCTGCGGCTACCTCTACGCCGGCAGCGGGCCCACCGAGTCGGTGAAGGACCTGGTCTTCGGCGGTCACCTGGTCGCGGCGGAGAATGGCCGCCTGCTCGGGGAATCCGAACGCTTCGCGCTCGACGGGGCGCGCCTCGCGGTGGACTTCGACTGCAAGAAGCTGCGCCACGACCGGGCCCGCAACGCGACGTTCGCGCACAGC
>JAPPHP010000099.1 GCA_028821035.1 Gammaproteobacteria bacterium
CCGCCCGCTTCAAAAGCGGGCGGCGCGCACCAGGCGTCGTCGGCCACTCCCGAAACGGCCGAACTCGCTCCCGTTCACCGCGCCGGCACCCCGCGGGGTCGGTCCACGGCGGCATCGGGCAGACCGCCGCCGGTCAGCTTACGCCCGACAACCCATCAAACACAGCTTGGGCCACATCCCCAACCCAAACGGTCACACGCCTCAGATCGCGCCTCCGTTCAGGCTCATTTCTGTATGGGATTATGCTGTGATTCCTTCCCCGCCAGGTGCTCGGGCGCGTTCGCACTTACGCAGGTCACTACGCCTGCAGAGGCATTCCGCGCGAACGTCGGCACCACTCGCACCGCGCTTCTCCGGCGTCGCGGTTGACGCCAGGGCAGCGTCCGCTGAGAAGCATCGCCACAGCACCGCGGCCGTGATACTTGTCAAGGTGCGACGTAGTTCCCCCATCGCTGCATGACCGGACGGCGGCGTTCCAGCAAGTCGCTACGGGCGTAAGCCCGCTCGTTCGAGTCGCCGACGACGTGCGCGAGGCACAGCTCGGCGACTTCGCGCTCAATGCCGGTCTCACCGGCCCAGTCGCGGAAGCTAGAGCGGAAGCCGTGGGGCGTCGCGCCGTCGCAGATCCGCGAGACGAGGCGGCGGATCGCGTTGTCCGGCAGCATCTGGCCGCGCCTGCCCTGCGCCGGGAACACAAGGCCCGTGGGGCCGCCGAAGCTGCGCGCCGCCTCGACAACGTCGAGCGCCTGGTGCGACAGCGGTACACGATGCGCCTTGCCAGTCTTCATCTTGTCCGCCGGACGGTTCCAGGTCCCGGTGTCGAGATCCACGTCGCGCCACTCCATCCTGCGCACCTCCATGCCACGCGCAGCCGTCAGTACCATGAAGCGGAACGCATGGCGGGTGACGGGAACCGTGCGCTTCGCGGTCTCGACGGCTTGCAGCGCGCCGCGTACCTCGCGATGGGGAAGCGCCGCCATTCGGGTGCGCTCGACCTTCGCGACGCGTAGTGCCCTGACTACTGCATCCACTGGGTCCGGTGCGTCATAGTGTCCCTCGATGCGCGCCCACTCGAGCGTCGCCCTGATGCGCCCGCCAGTTCGTCGGACCGTGTCGGCCTTGCCGGCGGCCGCTATCGGCGCGAGGGCGCGCTTGACGTGCCGCGGCTCGATACGGTCCACCGGGACGGTGCCTATCTTGGGGAGCACGTAGCGCTCCATGGTGCTGACCCACTTCTCGGCGAAGCGGCTGCTCTCCTTCCATTGAGGGAGGAGCTCGGCGTATGCGGCGCGCTGTGCCTCGGTAAAGCTCGGCGTCCGTGTGCGACGCGGATCGACGCCGTCGCGCACCATGCGGCGATTCTCGAGCGCGGTCTTGCGCGCCTGCGCCAGACTCACATAATCGGCGCTGTCCCTGTGGGCGGAGCCTAGGCCCAGGTCGACCCGCTCGCCGAACAGGCGCAGGCGCTGCACCCACGAGCGCGCGCCGGACTGCTTCACGTAGAGCATCAGTCCGTTGCCGTCGGTGTAACGGCCCGGCCCGGCGGCGCGGACGGTGGCGGCGGAGAGTTGGTTTCTGACGATGCGGGGCATGGTGTGTCCGTCTGTACCGGCGCATTTGCGCGCACATCTTAGAGGCAAGCACTCTAGCGCAAGACGGGACGGAAACCAAGGTTCCCACCAAAATGGTAAGACTGCATACCATCCAATGAAGACCCCTGATCGTCTGAGAGCGTGGGCCGATGTAGCATAATGATAGGTAATATCAGATGCTTGTGTGCTGTTGACGCCTCTTGATCTGTTCTGGATGGGGCACTCTCGCAGAAGTGTACGGGTCCGGGCTTGTCCCGTCCCGTCTCGAATTCGCGCATGACCGGGTGCGGCTGTCTTGGCTATGGGGCGCTTGCGTCGTACATATCTGTACGGACAGGATGACGGGTGACGAGTTTGTGCGCCGGCTCAGGCGGCTTGGCCGCGAGCGCGGAGTTGCCGTGCGCTTCGAGAGCCGTCCTGGCAAGGGAAGTCATGGACGGGGGGAACGCCGGGCCATCCCTCGACCGTCTCCAGCCCATGGGCGGCCCTTGGTGGCGCTGCCCGCACTCGTCGCCGCCAAGATCGCGCTCTATGGCGCGATGCACGCGCAGGGAGTCAGCAATACGGCCCTGGCCGTCCGCCTTGGCCTTTCGGAGGGTGCCGTGCGGCGCCTGCTCGACCTCGATCATCGTTCGCACATCGGCCAGGTCGAAGCGGCGCTCCACGAACTTGGGCAGTCCCTCACGATCGCGACGCGGGCGGCATAGCCCTGGCGTGCGCGACCGGACATGGGAGGGACCGCGAACGGTCCCGAGGAGGTCACCCGTCGCGAAGGAAACAACGCAGACCGGCGCCGCCGAGCCAGTCGGTGACCCGCTCCCGGTCCGCTTCGGACAGCGCGTGTGCGATCTTGTCCAGGATCATCCGCCGTGACTGCTCGGGATAGGGCCGCGACAGGTAGCTGACGTCCTCGCCGTAGACGTCCGCGCGGCACGCCTTCGCGCCCGCCTGCTGCGCGTCACGATTCGCCAGCACGTAGGGCTGGTACGTCGTGCGCATCTCGTCGAGCACGAAGCGCGCGAAGTCCGTGGACGCGGGGAAGGGCGCGAGGTTCCCGCTCCCGTCCCAGTCGTCCCCGGCGCCTTCGGAGAACGCGACGACCTGGGGATAACCCGCGGTCACCTTCTTCGGGTCCGGGTCCATGTACGTATGTGCGCGCAGACCACCGAGCACGATGCAGTCGACGGCGCATGGCCGGTCGCCAAGCAGGTAGCGGGTCTTGCCGAGCTGGGCCTCGGCGGCCTCGAGGATCCGCACGTACTCGTCTTCCGCCGCCTGGCGCTGCGTCTCGGACTCGGTGCCCGTCGCGCGGCACGCCCGCGGCCCCCAGCCGCGCACGCGTTCCGCCACCTCCGCCATGCCGTCCGCCATGCGCGTCGACGCGAACAGCGCGCTGTCCGGGTAGTGCCAGCGGTAATGGACCATCGTGCGGGCGATCCACTCGTCGAAGTACTCCTCGACGACCTGCACGAGTACGCCGATGGGCCCTTCGGGAAACATGCGCCGGTGCGGGAAACGGGCGTCCAGGAGGTGCATCAGCGGCGTCGTGTCGCCGATCATCCAGTTCTCGGGCGTCTGCAGCACCGGCACCTGGTGCGTCCCCGAGCGGTGCTCGATGTCCGCCGGGTCGTGCCGGTTCTTGCTGCGCATCTCGAAGTCCAGGCCATAGAAGATGCACGCCGCCTCCAGCTTGCGCGTGAAGTAGCTCAGTTCGCCGCCATAGATGATGTAGGGGTTGGTCATGCGGGGCCTCCTCTGCGTGGCCGATCCCGGAGATCGGGCGGGATGTCGTGATGGAACGCGTGCCGGACGGTGCCATTCTGCCTCATGGGCGATCTGGACCTAGGGTGGACATCAACACATCACGGTGGCTATGCTGTGATGCATGCGAACGACATTGACATTGGATGCGGATGTCGCGGCAACGGTGCAACGCATGCAGCGTACACGCGAATGCAGCCTGAAGGCGATTGTTAACGAGGCACTCCGACGCGGCTTGCAGGAGATGGAAGGACCCAGGCAACGTTCAGGTGTCTATCGCACCCCGTCCGTGGATCTGGGCCGGTGCCTGGTCGGTAGCCTGGACGATGTCTCGGAAGCGCTGGCCCTGGCCGAGGGTGACGCGTTTCGATGATCCTGGTGGACACGAACCTGCTCGTGTACGCGCACGTGGGATCCATGCCGCAGCACCAAAGGTCACGAGAGTGGCTGGATGCGCGCATGAACGGTACGGCTCGCGTCGCCTTGCCGTGGCCTAGTCTGCTGGGGTTCGTGAGGCTCGTGACCAATCCGCGCATCTTCGACCGTCCCTCCGCGATGTCTGCGGCCTGGAGGCAGGTGGAGTCCTGGCTTGCCCAGGACACGGCTTGGATTCCGTTACCCACGGATCGGCACAGGGGAATCCTCGCGAGGCTCATTCCCGCCGCCGAAGGGCGGGCGAACCTGGTGCCGGATGCACACTTGGCGGCGTTAGCCATCGAACACGGGTTGACCCTGTGCTCTGCCGATGGGGACTTCGCCCGCTTTGAGGGCCTCGCCTGGGAGAATCCGCTGGCATAGCCTTCGAGATCGACACGGCAGCCAGTACGTCGCTGTGTTGAAGGGCTGTCCCCCACCCACCGTGGCGTCCCCTGAGTTCCTGGTACTTCGCTCGGATTCGCGCAGTACGCCCGCTTCGACTGTTCCAGCGACGCCGCGAGGTCTTCGATCCCGAGCCGCTCCAGGAACGAGTTGTCGTAGTACTCGGCGTACCCGTCGGACTTGATGGGCGATCGCCACTCGATCAGCTCTGTGCCGTGGCATCCGAACGCCCTTTGGATTCTCTCGTTCGCGAAGGCTGAGGCTTCGTTTGCGGCCATGCGAAGCCAATGTTCGCTACGACTCCGGTCCCCGGGTTTGGTGGCCGTGGTCGAGGCGGGCGAAGCGTCAGCCGTGATAGAACGGCCGCCCCGCGTCCCGCAGCCAGATGCGCACGAGGTGCCGGCGGCGTTCCGGTTCGTCCCAGTCCTCGAAGGCCGTGCGTCGATGTCCGATGCGCCGGTTGTTCAAGATCTGGATCTGCCCCCGCTCGAAGACGAAGGACTTGCCGAGGCCGTCGCGCTCGGGGACCTCGATCAGCGCGTCGAGGGCGGCGCGCGTGTGCGGGTGCGGCGGTTCGTTGCGCAGGTGGTAGCCCGCGAGGACGAGATAGGGCGAGTAGTTGGCGAGGACCCGCTCCCCATCGGATGCGAAGACGGGCTGGAACGAGACGCGCGCTTCCTCGGGCGCATGTTCCATCTGGCGGTCCCAGTACACGGACTCGTATAGACGCGGCACCAGGTCGGGGTGCTCGTCGAGCAGGATGTTGTAGACGGTCTCGAGGCTGACGAGCCCGCTGACGCCCCCGGACTTCGCGGTCTGCAGGCAGAGGAGGGCGGCGCAGTCCGGGGCCAGGTTGAAGGCGTTGTCGGTGTGGTAGCCCTGGTGGCCGTTGGTCTTGGAGGAACGTACCCCTGTGCCCGGGCCGGACTTCTTCCCGGTGTCCAGGACGTCGTAGAGCATGGTCCCGTCCCACTTCTGCGCGACGGGTCGCCCGACGAGCGACATGAGCAGCCAATAGAGGCCGGTGGCGGTCTGCTTCGACAGCCGCTCGACCGCCAGACGGTCGATGATCGCGAAACCGATGCCGTCGTAGACCTGGGTGCGGACGCGTTGCATCGTCGCCGCGCAGGCGGGCATCTCGAAGAAGTCCGGGGAGAGCGTCTCGATCGGCAACGGGTTGGCTTCGAGTTCCGCGGCCACGGCATCGAGTTCGGCGCGGCAGTCCGTGTCGAGCGCGACGAGGCCGTCGTCCTCGAGGAGCGTGTCGGCGGCCCAGGTCATGGGGCTCGAGAGTGGGGTGCGCAGGACGGTGGACATGGGTCTGTTCGGCGTGGGTCGCGTCGGTAACGTGCCCCGTATTGTGCCCCAGCCGCCGGAGGAGTGGACCGGTGCGATCATCGCGTGGGTGTCGGCTTAGGCGGGTGGTTCAGGCAGGCGGCCTGGTACGGATCGCATAGCGCAGGGCGCGGGGATGTCGGACGAAGGCGATTGGGCGCGGTTCCGACACATCGGGCATCTCAGCAACTGACTGAAGAGCTCCACTCTGCCTCAGTCCTCACTTGGCCATTTTCAGGGAACACAGTCAGCTCGGCGAGTGTCCGCTTGGACGGGAAAATCGACCACCAGTACCTCGTCCAGGGATTGCCCTTGCTCACCGAGTGCGAGGTGTCTCGCGACTCGGAGAGCAGCCGCTAGCTTCCGTCGTTTGGTTGCGCGCTCAAGGTGCCGCGTCTGCCGGTTCACGCGACCGACTCGCGCGGTAGTGTGCCCGGAACGGGCGTAGGAAGTGCGTAGCAGAGGCCGAAGGCTCGATTCGGGACCTTTGTTCCGATCGATGAGACTAGACCTCGAACCGGGCCTTGTATTCGTCGTCCCGTGCCTGTTCTTGCTCGATCTCTCGTTCGAGTTGACGGCTCACTCGCTTGGCCCAGCGGGCAACGCGTGAAATCGAGTGATCGTGGAGCGATGCGATCGGACCAAGGTATCGGGCGAAGTAGGTAGTCAGAGAACCCGCCCAGCCAAACGAGTGGATGTTGGCCATTGCGGCTTCCAGAACGTCCTCCTGGTGCCCGAACTCGTCGAGCAAACGCCGGAAGAGGGGATGTAGGTCGTTTGCGTCCCCGTTGTCCGAACGGAGAACCGGCAGCATCCCCGCGGCGCACCTCGGTGCGTCCTCCGGAGACGCGGCGCACCAAGCAAACAGGGCGTCCGGTGGCAGACTGAGGATCGGGGGTCGAGAGTCTGCTCTGTGGGAAACCGAGTCTCCCCTGATCTCGTGGCGGAGTTGCCAGGCAGAGCCGGTTCCCTTAACTATCTGCTGGCTGATTAAAGGCCACGCTATCTCGGGGAACTCGGCGAGAAGCGTTGGGATGAGTGGGGAGAGTAGCTTGAGGGTACTGCGCGATGCGTCCTCCGTAGCCAAGCCGTGGGAGAGGGTCAGCGCCAGCGTGCGCGCGTCTATGTCGTCGCGGCCCTTCGTAAGGAGCCAGCTGAAGATCTGTTGCGCGTGATGGGCGACCATCGTGCCTGGGCGTTGGAGATCGGCCTGGGCGATTGATCCTGCCAACTCGATGATCTGAGACCTCAGGCCGTCGAGGCGGCCCATCGCCCCATGGGCGAGCATACCCAATAGCTCGACCTCAACGACGAGGCCGTCTGTACCCTGAGCCCGTAGCCTGTCGAGGAGTTGTGCGACGGATGTTAACGGCAGTGTCCCAAGGACATCGCCCATCGACCAGTATCGTAGTGACCAGGGCGCAAGGACGCCTGCATCTAGTGCGTCGATGGCCAAGTGAATGTCGGCCTCGTCGAGTCCGAGTTGCGAGGCGATGGCCGGTAGAGCAGGGGCGAGGTCTGCTGAGTTTGCGATCTGACGCTTGAAGGCTTCGACAGCGTCCGGGTCTCGTCCATGGAAACCCTTGAGAAATCCCGAGAGGAGGTCGAAGTTCCTGTCTTCGGTGGGCGTTTCGAGAATCGCGCCAGCGATGCGATCTAACCAGACTTGGGGCGAATCGATGCGTGCGCCCATGAACTCACCGAAGACGGCGGCCCATCGTTGGGAGCCGTGACACAGTCGAGGGAGTTGCCTGGCAAGGACGGGCGTCTCCCGCAGGGTGTCCTCCGCGACGCTGTGGACCACGTCCAGTTGGCGCTTCCGTTGTTCCTCGTAGTCGACATCCTCACCGGTGGGGTAGTCCCAAGGCATGTTCGAGACGAGGTGATGGATTCGTTCGGCGAGCGTTCTTGGCTGCAGGATTTCGATTAGGGCATGCACGCGATCGGCAATGTCGGTCGTCGCATCGGTTGTGTCGAACTGGATGTAGTGGCCCAGGCTCTCGGCTGCTTCTGGCCAGCTCCCGGTCGCAACTCGCACTTGTCGAACGGCTGTCTCGACAAGGTCGATCAGACCGAACGAGACCAGGGACCGAAGGGCGTTCCCGAGCTCGGTTTTCGCTGCAAGGCCGGGCTCGTCGCTGGCGGTCACAAATGGCAGGAGCAGCTCGACGCACGACCTGACGTAGTCCGCAGCGTGTTCGCTGTTGTCAGGCCGCCACGGGTGTAGTGCGGGCCGAGAACCATGGGTTTCTGCACCGATCATGCGCGAGAAGAACATCGTCCTAGCCCCCTTGAGCAGCGCGTTGACCACGACCGAGCGCTGAAGCGGGTCGTTCGTATTCGCGGCGTCACGTAGGAATGCGATGCGCGAGGCCCCGTCCGCTGCGGTTGCCCCCTCCAGGATGGGGAACAAGGCAGCGAACTGTCCCGTTGCGTTGTTGGAGATGCTCCCTTCGGTCTCGGCGATAGCGAGGCGCAGTAGGAGGGATGCCGCGTCGTCGAACGTGTCGGCGGGAAAGGCGATCATCTCAAGGGCTTCGACGAGATGACGCCGCAAGTCGCCCCCTACGGACCGGAGGTCATTCACATCGTCGAGGACGCGACCGATGCAATCTGCAGCCAGTTGAGCGTCAACAGCGGCCAAGTGGAGGAGTACACGGGCGTGCGCCGGTTCCGAAAGGGAAGCCAGACCATCAAGCGGGCCGAGCGGAGCTAGAACGGCGTTGACGACATCCTTTGCAACCTGGGTGTCGTTCATCCAGGCAAGCTGCCTTGCGGCATTGGATTTCAACTGCGGGTCAACATCGCCGGTGAGCAGCGTGACCCACTGGCTCGGCGTCCATTCACGCCACTGACGTTCTGCGAGCTGCATGGCGACCGGGCGGGGTTGAAGGACCACGAGCCCGCCACGCCGTTGAACGACCCCGCGCTCCATCAGCCTGCCAAGTGCGGCATGGATGTCGGCGGACGTGATTCCGCGGCCCCAAGCCGCAAGGTCGTCGAGTTGGCTGTGCTCGGCAGCATGTCGGACCGTGCCAAAGGTGGCGACGAGCATTGCCGCTTGGATCGCTGTTGCGGGCTCAGGATCGCTCCGTCCGGCGACGAATGCGTCCACAAAGTACCTGTCGGTCGAATACGGCATCGGCGTCTTGTTCGCCCAAGCATCGGCAACGCGAACCGCGATGGCCGGAAAGCCGCGAGAAAACAAAAGCAGACGACGCCGGTCTTCGGAAGGAAGGCTAGGCAACTCGCGGTCGATGATCGCTTCGGTTACCGCCGGCGGCGCGAGGTCGACATGGACCGTCGATTTATCGTGGGCGCTCGCTGAGTGTGCTTCGTCGTTGTCGACCGAGATCAACGATAGGCGGCTGCGGGGGGCGTTGACCATTCCCGAGAGTCGTTGGTGGGTGTCGGGAGGGCAGTCGTCCACAACGACAATGGTCCGCGTACCCGTCGCGGACAGGGTCCTAACGACACCGCGGATTGAGGTCTCCTCGACCTCGGATTGATCGACGTACAGCACGAACTCCCACATGGGATGGCCCTGGGCATCGTTACAGTCGAGGCTTTCGAGAACCAGTCGAGACTTGCCAACACCCGCCGCCCCCAAAACGCGCACAACAGTGCCTGGCTGCCCGAGTTCGCTGACCACGTGGCCTTGGAGGCGGGGCAAACGTTCGTCGTCGACGAGTGGCGACAGGATGTGCTCCCGACGATCAGCCCACTGCACCCACGAACAGAAGGGCCCGGTCGAGTTCGGCCGGGTACGTTCCTTCAGTCGAGTGGCGATTGCTGGGTAGGTGTTGGTCCACGCAGCCAATTGGTCGCCGTCCTGCACATGGATCTGGCCAGGGAGTACAGAGAGCCCGGCGCTTACGATCGACTCCCTGATGGCGTTGGCAATGGCCTGTGCCTTCTGCCCGGTGAGCGAGATGGTGCACAGAAGCACGTAGTGTCCGCCTGATTCAATGGCAGCCCGCACCATCTCCTTGACTTGTCCGCTCTTCGTGACGACTTCCCTGGCAGCTTTCGCAGCGGTGATGGCGCCTGTCTTGATCTGGAACTGCGTGTAGCGGGCAGGCAGATGCGGCGTGCGTCCTGGCCCGCCTTCCCACCGGATGTGCGCATCCTCCCCACCGTCAGCGACGACGTAGTCTTCCGCGACGTGGATGCTGTCGGCCGGCAAGCCGTTGGCTTCGGCTTCTGCGTGGAGGAGCGAGCGCAGGAGTTGCGGCATCTCCCATTCCCGCAAACGCATGACGTCTGAGCCATGCGAAGTGAATGGCGTATCGGCCACAACCGAGACCGGGCGATGGCGTATGCCGCCTACAGAGGCCGCCGCAGAGGGATCGCTATCAAGGAGTCGCAGCAACCTGACGAGACTGGCGGACGGTTCAACCTGACCAGCCTCATACTTCGCGAAAGCCCGTGGGCCCCCGCCGAGAACTGCACCCGCCTCTGCTTGGGTGAGCTTTAGCGCCTTCCGTATTTCGCGAATCTCGTCAGGTGTTATCCGTTCCAAAAGGCCGACCACCAAGGTGTCTTTGACATGAAAAACACCATAATGGTGCTCTCGGTGTTCGAGAGTGGCAACAGGGGTCGAGAAGCGAGGAAAAGCGGGGCTCGTACGGTCGCGCTCGCAGAAAGGAAAACGCCCCTTTCGGGGCGTCGGGCCAGCAATCAAGACTTGCTAGCGGGGTGCCCATGATGATCCCTCGACAAGTCCCACACTGTCAACTGCTTGGTCTTGGGCTGCGTGGCGTTCTGGTGGCCACGCGGGGGGATGGAAGATGGAAACGGTCCTCGACGAGGAGGACGGATCGGACATGGAAGGGAGCAGGGCAAGCTCCGGACCAACTGGACGGGTAAGGGTCTATGTGGATGGTTTCAACCTGTACTACGGGTTGAAGTCGAAGGGCTGGCGCCGACTCTACTGGGTTGATCTCGCAGCGTTGTCCGCCCGGCTACTGCGGGGCGATCAGCGCCTGGTCGGCGTTCGATACTTCACGGCGCGGATATCGGGAGGGCCACCGGATAAGAGGCGGCGTCAGACCAGGTTCCTAAGGGCGCTTGAAACACTGCCCAATCTGACCATGCACTATGGACACTTTCTTCAGAAGACGCGGACGTGTACGCGCTGTAGTGCTCGATGGACGACCTACGAGGAGAAGATGACGGACGTGAACGTGGCTGTTCAGCTCTTGGGCGACGCCCAGGATGACGACTTCGATACGACGTTCGTCCTGTCCGCTGACAGCGATCTGGCCGGGCCCATTGAGGCAGTGCTGGAGCGGTATCCCAACAGGCGCGTAATCGTCGCCTTCCCGCCGGGCCGGCATTCGGAAAAGCTCCGCAGTGTCGCCAGTGGTTCGTTCACTTTGGGTCGGAAGCTGATGAGCGATTGCCAGTTCCCCGACAAGGTCGTGCGTGGCGATGGCTCGTCGGTCACACGCCCGGCGAGCTGGCGTTGATGGACCGTGCCCGCAAGGGCACCAGGCACATAGGCGGCCCTACAGCAGCGCCACCCGCGCCACCAGCCAGTAAGACGCCACCGTTCCCATCGCCCAGAGCGGCGCGTTGACGACCCACTGGGGCAGTTTCACCTGCGTGCGTCGCACCATGACGACGATCGCGAGGGCCAGCGCGACGACGATGAGTTGTCCGATCTCGACGCCCACGTTGAACAGGAACAGCGCCCACAGTACGCCGGTCTTGGGCAGGCCGATGTCCAGCAGCGCCCCCGCAAAGCCGAAGCCGTGCAGGAGGCCGAACACGAGCGCGACGATCCATGTGTGCCTGGCCGTGATGGTGTCCGTGGCGCCGCGCAGGCGTTCCACGGCGAGGAACATGATGGACAGCGCGATGACGGCTTCGACCGGGGGCTGGGACAACCGCACGATCTCGAGCGCGGAGAGGCCGAGGGTGATGCTGTGGGCGACGGTGAAGCCGGTGATCGTCTTGATGAGCGTCGACGGCTTCGAGATGAAGAACATCAGGCCGATCACGAACAGGATGTGGTCGACGCCGAGCAGCAGGTGCTCGATGCCGAGGACGAGGTAGCTGAATATCTGCGGCCCGTCATCGACCTCGACCGTGAAACGCGGGTCCTCCGGACGCAGCAGGCGCTGCAGCGTCGTCCCGTCCGTGAAGGTCACGTTGACGAGGACGTCGGTGAGCGTGCGGGACAGCCCCTCGATGCCGACGCGGTGTCCCACGAGGCCTTCGGCGCCGCAGTCGGCCGTCCACTGCTGGATCAGCGCGGCGCGCTGGACGTCGCCGACATGTTGCAGTTCGAGCGTGCAGTGCGGCGGCAGCTCCGGTTCGAGAGGCAGTCGGCGGTAGCCGAGGAGGGGCTGCTTCCAGAGCACGTCGAAGGTGTTCGCCTCGCGTTCGGAGATCCCGAGGTAGGCCGGCCGGACCTCGTGGCCGTACCCCGGCAGAGCGACCAGCAGGAGGCCGATCAGGGCAGCGGCGATCTTCACTCGGCCTGCCCGTCGCCAGCCGCGGGTCCGTCCGGTTGCGGCGCGAGTTCCGCACCGTCGGTCGAGGCCGCGGGAATCTCGATCTCGACGCGGTACCGGGCCGCCAGGGAGTCGTAGTAGCGGTCGTTGGCGTCGGCGCGCCGCTGCGAGTCGTAGTCCGTGGCCACCCGGCCGCTCACCTCCTCGAAGGCCGGCAGGCGGCTCGGCGTGCGGCGGTCGACGCGGACCAGGTGATAGCCGTAGCCGGACTCGACGGGGCCGAGCCAGCCGTCCCCCTCAAGTGCCGGCAGGGCCTCGGAAAACGGTGTCCCGAAATCCTTGCGGATGTCGGCGATGGTCACGTGCGCGTAGGTCCTGCGCAGCATGAACGGATCGCCCACCGTGCGCCAGTTGTCGTCGGTCACCTCGGCAAGCGCCGCCGCCGCGTCCTCGCGTGCGGTCGCGCGGCGGTCCGGGCTGAAGTAGATGTGGGAGAACGTGTAGCGGGCCGGGATGCGGTAGCGCTCCATGTCCGATCCGAAGAACTCCACGAGCTGCTCCTGCGTCGGGCGCTCGAGGAGGGCGAGGTCCTCCGTCAGGAACGTGAGCTTCTGCGCCAGGCGTCGGCGGATGATGACGTCGTTGGTGTCGAGGCCCATCCGGAGCGCCTCCCGCACGAGCATCTCTTCGCGCACGTGGGCGTCCACCAGGCCGCCGAGTTCGGTCTCGGTCGGACCGCGGCCCATCTGGGCGCTCCACTGGTCGGAGAGGCGGGCGATGTCCAGCTCGCCGACGAGGATCGTCTCGTCCGCGGTATCCGGGGTCAGTTCGTCGACGACGAAGATCAACACCCCGAGCAGCAGGAACAGGGCAAGCGGGTCCTTGAGGTATCTCATAGCTAAGCCTCGGGGGAAGCGTGGCCGCGTCAGCGCATCTCGAAGCCGCCGGCCACGTTCAGGGCGATGCCGCTGACGTTCGGCGCGGTCGCCAGGAACACGGCCGCCTGGCCCATGTCCTCGACCGTCTGGGGCCGTCCCAGCGGGATGATGTCCTGCATGCGTTGCTCGAACGCCTCGTTGCCGGCGTTCGCCATCAGGTGGTCGGACCACATGGCGGTGTCGACCATGCCGGGGCACAGGGCGTTGACGCGGATGCCGTCGCCGGCGAGTTCCAGCGCGAAGGACTGCGTGATGCCGACGACGGCCCACTTGGAGCCGCAGTACGCGGCCAGCGCCGGCGCCCCACGCTTGCCGGCGATGGAGGCCGTGTTGACGACGGCCGCGTCGTCCGAGGCGCGCAGGCTCGCGGCGGCGGCGCGCGTCATGAGGAAGATGCCCTTCACGTTGACGTCGAAGATCCGGTCCCAGCGCTCCTCGGAGAAGGTCTCGAGGGGGCCGCTGTCCACGACGCCGGCGTTGTTCACCAGCACGTCGAGGCGCCCGAACGCTTCGACCGTGGCGGCGACGGCGGCCTCGCAGGACGCGGAGTCGGTCACGTCGAGCGGGGTCGAGCGGATGTCGCCGAGGGGTGCGAGTTCCTCGACCGTGCGTTCCATTTCCGAGCGCGAGGCGAGTTCGTAGGTCCAGTCCGAGTCGCCGTCCCCGTCCCCACCCACGGCGAGGTCCGCGATCATCACCGCGTGCCCGGCCGTCAGGAAGCTCTGCGCGATCCCGCGCCCGATACCCCGCGCGCCGCCGGTGACGAGTACCGTCCTTGCGTTAGCCATGCCTGCTCCTCCAACCGGCGATTATAGGCTGGCTTTCCGTACCGCGAAGGGTTCAGTGGTTGAGGGCCGCCACCTCGGGCAGCACGCGCTCGACCAACTGCCGCGTCTGGGCCAGCATGTCGTCGGTTCCCGACGCGATCGGCCGCAGCACGAACTTGTGCACGCCGGCCTCGCGGAACTGGTTGAGGAGCGCCATGACCTCGGCCGTGCCGCCAATGGCCGCATAGCCCTCCGGCTCTCGGCCGAGTCGCTGGGTCAGGAACTGGGTGTAACGGGTAACGATCGGTTCGTCGGGCGAGCCGAAACGGAAGCCGAAGCCGGCGCCGTAGTGGTCCTCGTCGATGCTGCGCTCAAGCTCCCGCGTGCGCGCCTTGATGGCCGCGATCACGGGCGCCGCCTCGTGGGCCGAGTCGATGCCGGCCTGCCAGCCGGTCCCCCACCGCGCCGTGCGTTCGATCGCCTGCGGCGCCGAGCCGCCGACCCAGAGCGGTAGCGGATCCTGTATCGGCTTGGGGTAGATCCTGGCCTCGTCCAGCCGATAGCAACTGCCCTCGAAGCTGACGGGCTCCCCGGTCCACAGGCCGGTCAGGATCTCGAGCCCTTCGTCCATGCGCCGTCCGCGCCCCTTCGTCGGCGTGCCCGTGGCCACGTAGTCGCGGGAGAAGGAACTGCCGATGCCGAAGGCGGGCAGCAGGCGGCCCTCGGAGAGCACGTCGATCGTCGCGCACTGCTTGGCGGTGAGGACCGGGTCGCGCAACCCGAGGCTCGCGACGTTCATGCCGAACTTGATGCGGCGCGTACCCCCGGCGAGGGCAGCCATGACGCTCATGCACTCGAGGCCGCCGTCGGCCCCGATGATGCGGTCGGACTGCCAGATCGAGTCGACGCCGCCGGCGTCGCAGAGGTCCACCCAGCGCCAGAACCCGCGGGCGTCGTCGAAGGTGAAGTTGCCGATGCCGACACCGGCGCTGATGGTCACCGTGCGCTCCTGGTCCTTACCCGAGAGTCGGTTCATCATCCCGGAGGAGCGCCGTCCGGTGCAACCGCGGTCCCGGGTTCACGGTGTCGCGCCGGTCCAGGGCGTCCCGGAGCCGGTCGCCGAGCACGTTGCAGGAAAGCAGGGTCAGCGCGAGGGCGCCCGCCGGGAAGACCAGTTGCCACCACGAGGTCTGCATCGCCCGCGCGCCGTCCGAGATCAGCACGCCCCAGCTGGCGTCCGGTTCCTGGATGCCGAGGCCGAGGAAGCTGATGAAGCTCTCCGCGAGGATCACGCCGGGAATCGTGAGGGTGGCGTAGACGAGGGCCGGGCCCGACACGTTGGGGATCACGTGGCGCAGCACGATCCGGGCGCGACCCGCCCCGAGCGCGCGCGCCGCGTCGATGTAGGCCTCCTGGCGCACGGCGAGGGTCTGGCCGCGCACGATCCGCGCGAGGTCGAGCCAGGACACGGCCCCGAGGGCGATGAAGAGCAGGTACGGATTGCGGCCGAACACCACCACCAGCAGGATGACGAACAGCACGAAGGGCAGGGCGTAGAGCGCGTCGACCACGCGCATCATCGCCTGGTCCACCCGTCCGCCGAGAAGCCCCGCCACGGCCCCGTACGGGACCCCGATGAGGACGCTGACGGCGGTCGCGAGTAGGGCGATCGCGATGGAGACGCGGCCGCCGGACCAGGTGCGCGTCAGGAGGTCGCGGCCGGCGCCGTCGGTGCCGAACCAGTGCGCGGCGCTCGGGGCCTGGTCGATGGCGTCCCAGTCGACGTCGTCGAGCGCCCAGGGCGACAGGGCTGGTACCAGGAGCGCGAATGCCATCACCGCGCAGAGCGTCAGGAAGGACGCGCGGGTCCAGGCGCTGCCGAGGATGGCGTCGCGCAGGAGTTCTCTCATCGGCCCAGCCTTATGCGCGGGTCGAGGCGCGTGTAGAGGAGATCGACCGCCAGATTGAACGCCAGGATCGCCGTCGCGTACACCACGACCGTGCCCATCACCAGCGTGTAGTCGCGGTTCAGCGCGCCCTGCACGAAGT